>CAYGEV010000086.1:0-1507 GCA_964349035.1 uncultured Candidatus Saccharibacteria bacterium | reverse complement strand
GTGTGTACTAAGGTGACTACTAAGACCCCTCGTAAGCCGAACTCAGCTATTCGTAAGATCGCCCGCGTCAAGCTCACCAATGGTATGGAGGTGACAGCATATATCCCTGGCGAGGGTCACAACCTCCAAGAGCACTCGGTGGTGATGCTCCGCGGTGGGCGCGTGAAGGATATTGGTGTGAACTACACCATCGTGCGCGGCAAGCTCGATACCGCAGGCCTTGAGAAGCGCCGCAAGGCTCGCTCTAGATACGGCACGAAGCGCCCTTCCGCTAAATAATATTTCCTATGCGACGACCACTTAAAAAGAAGCGAGTCTGGCGAGCTGACCTCAAATACGGGTCGGAGACGCTCACGCGTTTTATCAACGCTGTAATGCAGGACGGGAAGAAGGATACTGCCCGCAAGGTTGTCTACGAGGCGCTCGATATTCTCGGTAAGGAAGAAGGAGCAAACGCTCTCGAGACTTTTGATACCGCGCTTCGCAATGTCTCTCCACTTATGGAAGTGCGCTCTCGCCGCGTCGGTGGTGCGAACTACCAGGTGCCCCGCGAAGTTCCCCAGGCGCGTCGCCTCGCGCTCTCATTCCGCTGGCTTATCACCTCAGCTCGCGGGAAGAAGGGTAAGCCAATGGGCGAGAAGCTCGCCGCCGAACTCCTGCTCGCCGCGAAGAACGAGGGCGACGCTATCAAGAAGAAGGACGAGATGCACCGCATGGCAGAAGCGAACAAGGCGTTCGCACACTTCGCTTGGTAGCTGTTTTGTCATAGCGTCGTATAGTATTTCCAGAAAACAAAACCCGTGCTAGTTTTACATGAGGTTTCTTTAAACGTGGGGGTGTGGCATGTCGTTAACAGATCTTTTTTCTTTCTTTCCGCGTTTCTTTGCGGCAAGGAAGGAAGACAAAAATCAGACTACTTGTTGGGTGACTGTAGAAAAAGAAGAGTGGCCAATCGCCCTGTTCAAGCCAGAAATTGAACAATTCTCGAGGTTCCTAAACTCGAGTGAATGTTCCACAGAAGTGCTCCTGGACGGAAGCGCTGTAATCAGAAGCCAATTGGGCTTTATTATCGCAACCATTCGTGTTGGAGAAGAGTGGGGCGCTCCGGCGTACATCCAGATTGAATACTTTTCAGACGCTATTTCTACTGAAGGAGAGATTGCACTTCGATCTCAACCAAGGATACGCGCTAGGAAGATCCCAATATTAATTTGAGCAGAGGCGAGGCGGACGATAAGTCCGCCTCTTTGCTTTTCCGCTCGTTTCCGGTATTGTTTAGATAACGCCACGGCGCTTTTATTTTTATCCATATCCTTATTTATGAAACGCGATTATCCGCTAGATAGAGTGCGCAACTTCGGTATCATCGCCCACATCGACGCGGGCAAGACGACCACCTCTGAGCGCGTGCTCTTCTACACGGGAGCGCAACACAAGATCGGCGAGGTACACGAGGGTGAGACGACCACCGACTGGATGGAGCAGGAGCGCGAGCGCGGGATCACCA
>CAYGEV010000085.1:0-1520 GCA_964349035.1 uncultured Candidatus Saccharibacteria bacterium | reverse complement strand
GCGCAGATGCTTGCCGACCAAGGGTACGCGGTGTCTGGGTCAGACAGAGAAGAAAGTCCGACCACAGAGCTCCTTACAAAAAAGGGGATTACGGTACTGATAGGTCAAAAAGCAGAAAACGTGCCT
Organism: uncultured Candidatus Saccharibacteria bacterium; assembly: GCA_964349035.1. GTDB lineage: Bacteria > Patescibacteriota > Minisyncoccia > Phycocordibacterales > Phycocordibacteraceae > C7867-001. The sequence continues at coordinate 1,394 of CAYGEV010000085.1, read as the reverse complement.
GCCGATGCGGAGCTTGTGATATATAGCGAGGCTGTGTGGAAAGATAATTCAGAGCGCGTGCGCGCGCAGGAACTTGGTATCCGCGAAATTTCGTATTTTGAGGGGCTCGGTGAGGCATCGAGAGGGAAGCGGGTTATCGCCGTGGCGGGGACGCACGGCAAGACGACAACAACAGGAATGCTGGCGAAAATTCTTGTTGATGCAGGAGCGTCGCCGACAGTGATCGTCGGCTCTATTATGAAAGATTTCGGGAGTAATTATGTGCGCGGAACATCAGATATATTCGTGGTGGAGGCGTGCGAATATAAGCGCGACTTCTTGTCGCTCTCGCCGCAGGCGCTTGTCATTACGAACGTCGAGTGGGACCACACCGACTACTATGCTGATCTCGACGACTTCAAATCAGCGTTTAGAGAACTTGCAGAAAAAGTTCCAAAAGACGGAGCGATTGTGACAGACGTAGCGAACCCCACCATCGCTTCGTTTCTTGGTGGGCTCGTGTCACTGGTTGTGGACTATACCAAAGAGCCCGCATACGAACTCCAAATGATCGGTGAGTTTAATGCGCAGAATGCGCGGGCGGCCGCCGCGGCCGCCCGCTCTGTGCTCCCAGACATCTCCGAGGAGAGTATCCGCACCTCGCTCAAAAACTTTCATGGCACTTGGCGCAGATTTGAATACAAGGGCAAAACGAAGAATGGCGCGGATGTATACGACGACTACGCACACCACCCAACCGCCGTGAGAAAAACGCTCGAAGCACTGCGGGCAAAGACTTCAGGTAAAATTATTGTCGCCTTCCACCCGCACCTCTACAGTCGTACCCGTGACTTGCTCGAAGAATTTTCAACAGCGTTCGCTTCCGCAGACGAGGTTATCATCGCGCCCATTTACGCCGCGCGAGAGATAGATGACGGCACTATTTCAAACAAGATTCTTGCAGAGCACATACGCGCCTCTGGCACGCCAGCCCGCGCCCTCGATTCCTTCGAGGACATCACTAACGCGCTCGCACAAGCGAGCGCGGGTGACACCATTATCACCATGGGCGCCGGTGACATCTACAAGATCGCCGATAAGCTTGTTGCGCGCTAGACTGACCGTATGGGCACACTTTCAATCGTTGCGACGCCAATAGGGAATATGGAGGATATTACGCTGCGCGCATTGCGGACGCTCAAAGAGTGCGATGTTATCTACGCCGAGGACACGCGCGTCATCTCCAAGCTTCTTGCGCGATATGAAATCAAAAAGCCGCTTCAGCGGCTCGACGAGGTTACTGAAACAAAAAAGGCGAGCGACATTATCGAGCGTCTCGAAGCAGGCGAGCACGTCGTGTTCGTAAGTGACGCTGGTACGCCTGGCGTATCAGATCCTGGCGCGCGTCTTGTGCG
>CAYGEV010000084.1:0-1530 GCA_964349035.1 uncultured Candidatus Saccharibacteria bacterium | reverse complement strand
GTATAGGTAAGTAAGTGTGCCGAAGTAGCTCAGTTGGTAGAGCAACTCACTTGTAATGAGTAGGTCATCGGTTCGAATCCGATCTTCGGCTCCAGAATCAAAACAAGGTCAGTTAGTGGCAGAGGTAGTGGTCGCGAGCGAGCCCCTCGGGAATTGTTTTTCAAGGTCGCCCAAGGAGGTGAAGCCGTAAAATTGTTTGCCGTTGATGACGAAGGCGGGCATGGAGTCACGTATTTTGTTGATGGCGATGAAGGTCTGCATGGCGCCCAGGTCGATATTATAATCGAACGAATACACGCGCAACGCCGGATAGGTGTCATGCAGATAGGAGAGCGCGTACCCGGCATTGTCGCAGTCGGGGCAATCGCCCTCGTTGCTGTAGAAATAGAGGACGGTGACTGGCTTTGTTCCGCAGGCCTCAGCGAGCCGTTTGGTAATAAGATAATCGCGAATCTCGAGCAGAGAATATTGCTGTTTCAGCCGTATCACTTGCGGATTGTCCGCGCCCAATTGATTTTCTGTGTACGAGAGGCGCGCGCCCAGGTCGGCGAGCTTGCCGATAAGCGTGGTTGAAGATGCGGCGCTGTCGCAGGGCGCCGCCTCAAGAAGGGAAAATTGCGTATCGAGAGAGAGCGTGTCGATGGATAGCTGGTCTTCTATTGCCGAAAGCTCAGCAACGCGCGCGCGATTCAAATAGTTGATGGCGTAGGCGACCGTACCCGCGAGCGCAATTGTGATGCCGAGGGCGATGAGCGCATTTCGAGCGGCGAGCGACATAGTTAGTTAATAGCGCCAGTCGCGGCGCTTACCGAGCGCGACGTCGCTTGTCGCGCGAATGAGCCAGAGCGGCACGACGAATGCATAGAGAAGCAGGTAGGAGAGAATGCTCGGCACGATATTCCCGGGCGTCTTTGAAATGCGCTTGCCGATTATGATGAGCGTGACTGATGCGGCTAATACGATAGTAGCGAGAAGCATATAAAAACTGGAGGGAAAATAGAACCAATCAAGATGCCAGCGCGGCGAGAATGCGTAAGAGAGCGGAATGCCGGTGCGGATGGAGAGCGCGGTAAACGTATTGCGCGCGAAGAGAAAGAGCATCAGTAGAAAGAGCATAATACCGCTCGCGATCGAGAGCAGGGCGGTCGGGAGCACCAGCATGCCGAGCGCGCCGCGGCGGCGATTGCCGATAAGACCGCGATACTCGCCGAAGATGTTGCGGAGAAAACCGGTTATCCAGCGCGTGCGTTGCTTCACCAGCCCTCTCAGGGTGGACGGGGTCTTGGTGTAGACGCGCGCGCGCGGCGCGTTCTCAATAGCGTAGCCTGCGTGCTGGATGCGGAGTGCCATCTCCATGTCCTCGGTCTGATGGCCGTAGCGGAATCCGCCTAGCTTCTCAACAATCTCGCGTCGATAAAATGAAAAAGGTCCTGGGGTGACGTAGAGACCGTTCAACGAGGCGAAGGTGTGACGGAGCGTGATGCCGAAGGCGTATTCGGCATTCTGCATGCGCCGGGCACTGTCCTCCAG
>CAYGEV010000083.1:1068-1640 GCA_964349035.1 uncultured Candidatus Saccharibacteria bacterium | reverse complement strand
GATGATGACGGAGATGAGCAGGTTAGGCATATTTTGTGCAATTTTATCGCTTCTGTGCGCCATGGAATACGCCGAGAATGATTATCTCGTTTTCTTTTTGTCTCAGTTCATACACGATCACGTAAGGCAGACCTTTGACCAAAAGCTCATGCGTATTTGGTGCTATGCCGACTCGACCCATGCGCGGAAACAGGCCGAGAGAGCGAGCGGCGAGTTGAATGCGAACAATAACCCCAACTGCAGCCAACGGGTTGTGCAATTTAATATGCGCATATATCTCGGCAATATGCCGACGAGCTTCGAGTGTGTAGCGCGGATCTTTCATATACCGCAGCTCTTCCAGAGCGCGGTCATTTCCCCTTTCGTCGCCACACGCGTTTTGCCGGTGCGCAGATCACGTTGGATACCCTTTACCTCACGGATCTGTAGCGGTGTGAGATGATACTCTGCGTTGCCACTCGTCATATGGACAAACAGTGCTTGCGCCGCCGCGTTTTGGTCTCCGGCGGGCAATTCGCGGAGCTGTTCAATTGCTCGCTCTAGCAACTTTGTCATGCTAACACTATACCACA
>CAYGEV010000083.1:0-1058 GCA_964349035.1 uncultured Candidatus Saccharibacteria bacterium | reverse complement strand
GCCCACACACCATCCAACATGGTCTCAGGATTGTTTCGCTCATACAAAAACTAGGACATCAGATGTCCTTTGGACTTGCTATTTCTTTACGGCATTCAAACAGCATTCAAAAAATCCTGATACTGCTTCTCGAAGGTTATCGTCTTAGACCACTCCCACGCATTTCGACGCATTTTCTCATATACCTCGCCTCCTTCAAGCATCTTTGCCATCGCTTCGGCGAGCCCCTCTGGAGTATTTACCCTAGCATACTGCCCTGTCTCTTCAGGCCGCACGCTGTCTCGCAGACCATCTACGTTATACACCACCGCAGGAGTGCCCTGCGAGTTTGCCTCGGTAACGACGAGACCCCACCCCTCTTTCACCGACGTCGCGACGAGCACGTGTGCCTTTTGCATCAGTTCTATCTTCTTTTCTGGCGAAACACGCCCCATCACCTCGATGTCTCGCTTGAATGGCGAAGCGGCGACGGCGCGGAGTACGCGGGCGCCATACGCGCCCGCGGTATCTCCCGCGATGATGAGCCGCGCGGTAGGGCGCGAGAGCTTGATGGTGTTGAATGCGCGGAGGATATGGAGCGTGCGCTTCATCGCGCGAACGGCGCCGTGAGCGAGTATCGTCGGTTCAACAGGTTTTCGTACGTTTACAATATCCGCGGGTTCCATTTCGACACCTTCACTGATGATATGAATTTTCTTCTCCGAGAACCCGAAACGCACCAAATCCTTCTTCGTGCTTTCCGATATAGTGATAACTTCTCGATCGCGCAGAAGCCAGAGATACATCGGCTCCAGCAAGTACCCGATAAGCGAGAACGGAAACGGCATCTGGTAGAACCAAATCTCGCGGCAGAGCTGATGCACGAACATGATATTTTTCTGCCTCGCATAGAACTTGGCGAAAAACGGAATGGTATTGACCTCATCGATGACGAGGTCAGGCCAGCTCTCGAGATGCTGTTTGTAGTAGCGATACGCGCTCCAATACACGCTGTATCGACCACCCACGCGGATGATGCGGAAGCCGTCGCGCTCTTCTTCAGTCCTAGCGCCGGGGAA
>CAYGEV010000082.1:0-1662 GCA_964349035.1 uncultured Candidatus Saccharibacteria bacterium | reverse complement strand
GCCTTGCTCCGACCAGGACGTTTCGACCGTCGCGTCACGATTGATCTACCTGACAGGCGCGACCGTGAAGAAATATTGAAGACGCACGCGCGCAAGAAACCGCTTGGCGCAGATGTCGTGCTCTCGGTGATAGCGGAGCGCACCCCCGGCTTCTCGGGCGCAGAGCTCTACTCGCTTATGAATGAGGGTGCGATTCTCGCGGCACGCGAAGACCGGAAAGAAATTACCCAATACGACCTCATTCGCTCCATCGAGAAGGTGATGCTCGGCCCAGAGCGAAAGAGCCACCTCCTCTCCAAGAAGGAGAAGGAGCTCACTGCGTATCACGAGGCGGGGCACGCACTTGTCTCCTCGGTGCTCCCGCACGCAGACCCGGTCCACAAGATCTCGGTTATTAGTCGCGGGCGCGCCGCGGGCTACACGCTCAAGCTCCCCTTTGAGGACAAGAAGATGCACTCCAAGAAACAGTTTCTTGACGATATTGCTGCAACACTCGGTGGGTATGTCGCCGAGGAAGAGCTCTATGGCGACATCACCACCGGCCCTTCAAACGACCTGATGGTGGTAACTGCGCTCGCGAGAGAGATGGTGACGCGCTACGGGATGAGCTCGCTCGGGCCGGTGGCGTTTGGCGAGCGACACATGGGCAACGAGCCATACTCTGAGCGTGTCGCGGCAGAGATAGACGCCGAGGTGACACGGATTATCGAGGAGGCGAAGGCGCGCGCGAAGCAGGTGATAACTGAGCATCGTGGAGCGCTCGACGCTATTGCAAAAGAGCTTGCCGAGAAGGAGACGGTGGAGCGCGAAGAGTTCGAAAAGATCTTGATAGCAAACGGCATCACGCCGAAGAAGAAAGAAGAAGAGGTTGTATAAAAGAGGAGTATAAAATAGAGAAACCCCGGATGTTCTCGGGGTTTCGTGTTTTGCGACGTTCTTCTTGCTTCTTATTGCGCGAGAGCCAGTGACCTGGCGGTCATGCTCATGCTTTTGGCGATTGCGCGAGAGTTATTCGCACAATTCGTCGGACAGTTCCAGTCTGGGGTACAGCCCCATCGACACGGGACAGCGTCGGCTGACAATGGCCACACATGTCCTGGCACGATTACGCTATCACCGACCCGGATCACCCGGATTACCTTTCCAGCCTGGTCGAAGTGGCAGTTGACGCCACCAGTGTTTTTCCGACAGATTATTCCTTCTGAAAAGGGAATGGGCTTCCCGCTTTCATCCAGAATCGTATCGTTGACGATATTTGCCGGCAAGCCAGAAACGTGCCCGGACTTGTCTACTTCCCCTCCGTTATCACGTATCAGCCGGAGGACTGCCGCGTGAATTATTTTCCTTATTACCATACCATTTTCTTTTACGAAAACGGTCGGCTGGGTTTTTTGTACTTCTACAAATTTTCTTCGCATGGTTCTTTCCTTTTTTGATTTCTTTTTCCGACCGGGATGGTCGGGCTATATAGGAATCAGGTACAGACTTCCTGGGTAAAACAATACCACCGCTTTCTAGAAATGCAATTAGGGGTGTGCACAATTCTGTTCAAGTCAGACTTGAACAAGGATGTGTGGATAAGTAGTCCACCCGCTTGGACTCGAACCAAGGACCCTCGAGGTATAAGCTCGATGCTCTAACCAACTGAGCTACGGGTGGGAG
>CAYGEV010000081.1:0-1826 GCA_964349035.1 uncultured Candidatus Saccharibacteria bacterium | reverse complement strand
GTGATTGGCGTCCCGCGGGCGTTCCTTGCTGAGGGTGTGGATGCAGATGTACTCGTGCGTTTTGAGGAAGGCTTGGAGAGGGCACGTGCCGCCGGGTATGAGGTGCGTGATATTGAATTGCCAAGCTTGGCAGGGACCTTGGCCGTGTACTACATCATCATGCCCGCTGAAGCCTCGACGAATTTGGCGCGCTTCGACGGCGTCCGCTATGGATACGCGGCCCCGATGGACACTATTCAAGAAGTATATGAAGAGACGCGCCGAAAAGGATTTGGCCCTGAAGTACAGCGCCGTATTTTGACGGGAGCATTCGTGCTTTCTTCGGGCTATGTAGATGCGTACTATCGCCGAGCGATGGCAATTCGCGCAACGCTTCGTGCTGATTTTGCCAAGGCATTTGCGCATGTTGATGTGATAGCACTTCCCACTACGCCTACGCCGGCGTTTCGGCTTGGGGAAAAGAGTGATCCCGTGGCGATGTATGCCGCAGATATTTTTACCGTGCCCGTAAATTTGGCTGGGGTGCCCGCGATATCACTTCCGTGTGGCACGGTGTCGCGTGAAGATAGAGAGCTCCCTGTCGGGTTTCAGCTCATCGCACCACATGGAGAAGAAGAAATTCTTTTTAACGTGTCAGCAGATATCGTCGTCGCATAATTTTTAGAAGAGTGGCAAGTGGGACTTTGAAGCAGGTGGGTCTTTTAAGACTCCTTGTAGAACACCTTTAAAGGTCTCAGATGCAAGGCATTGACAAGCGAAAACAGGAAACGTACTGACTTGTACGACGACTGTTTGAGTGAGGAAGATAACGAAGTAGGTGGGGCTTTTAAAGGTGTTCTAGTATAATTCTTTTATATGGAGTTCTCCACCACCACCTCGACAATCATTCAAGATTTTATATTGTCGGTATTGATAGTTATTTCAGATATTGTATTTCGTTGGATTCCTGCGGCGATGACGGTGATTACCGGGCAGCCACCTGCTTTCTTAGGGATGCAATCAGGGAGTGATACTGCAGCGCGAATTACGCAGAGCCTCTCGCAAAAGATGACCCAGGTACAAGTCGAGGGGACGCTTATCGCTGACTCTGGAGTACAGACGGCAGTTCCCGTCGATGGCTCAATTCAGGCGATACAAGCAGTGCCTGCGGCGACGCAGGTGCAAGCAATTCCATTCTTGAGTGATACATTGCAGACTGCGTGGCATATATTTGCGCCACTTTCCATTTTTATTTCGCTTCTTTTGGCGATGGGGCTTGTGTATTCTCTCATTCGTTTCTTTCAGATTCGTTTTGCCGAGAGTCATGCTCTGCATGCGATGATGGAGCCGGTGGTGGTAGCATCGGCGACAGGAGGAATACCCTCGACCGGCCCAACGGATGCAGAAAAGCGCTGGCGGCGTATTGAAGAGCAGATTGCGTCTCCTATTGAAAACGATTGGCGCCTCGCCATCCTTGAGGCAGACATTATGCTCGGGGATGTGCTCAATGTGCGCGGGTACATCGGCGACTCAATAGGTGAGCAATTAAAGGGGCTGACCCGAGGAGATTTGGCAACGCTCGATCAGGCTTGGGATGCACATAAAGTGCGCAACCATATCGCACACCGTGGCACGATGCATGACATAAATCAGCGTGAAGCGAAGCGTGTTATTACTGAATATGAGCAAGTATTCCGTGAATTAAAGCTTATTTAGTGATTTGGTAGTGTCGTCTTTTTGTGCTACAATAGAGCCTCAATAGCGGGGTAGAGGAGTGGTACCTCGGGAGGCTCATAACCTCCAGACCTCGGTTCGAATCCGAGCCCCGCAACAAGTTTTCTATTGCT
>CAYGEV010000080.1:0-1846 GCA_964349035.1 uncultured Candidatus Saccharibacteria bacterium | reverse complement strand
GCGGCTGATCGAGAAGATCGCGGATGATGAGCAGGGAACACGAATCCCCGACGAGGTCGGCGACGCGCCCCACGGGGCAATCGCAGAGCGTGCGGCGCTGTTGCTTGGTCCGAAGCATTATCCACAGCCTAGCACACCCCCGTATACTTTACAAAGTAAAGCAATACTATATACTGTCTGCTTAGAAGCTAAAACGCATTTATGAATTACAATACGTTGGCTAAAAAAGAGTCCGTGGATAAAACGGTTGAATCGCTCACCGCTCATAATTTCAAGCCGAGCATTCTCCAATCCGGAAAAGATGCGCTTGCCTTCATCAAGGCGACCATACCGAAGGGGGCTTCCGTAATGAACGGTGCATCAGTGACGCTCGAAGAGATTGGGTATGTCGCCTACTTGAAAGAAGGGGCGCATGAATGGAATAATGCACACGCTACAATTCTCGCGGAAAAGGATGAGGCAAAGCAGGCAGAGCTCCGCAAATATTCGGTCGTTTCGGATTATTATGTGGGCAGCGTTCATGGCGTTACGGAAGATGGACAGCTCGTCATTTCTTCAAATAGCGGCAGTCAGATGCCTCACCTTGCCTACACGTCTCCGAACCTCATTCTTATCGTGGGTACCCAAAAGATCGTCCCGACCCTCGGCGACGCGTTTGACCGATTGGACACCCATGTTATTCCGCTGGAGGATGCGCGAATGAAAAAACGGTATGGCTACGGCACAGCGCGCAACAAAACCGTCGTTCTGCACGCTGAGAATCCCGGCATGAAGCGCGCCGTGCACGTGGTTTTCGTGAACGAGAAGCTTGGTTATTAGACATGGTATACTCGCATTAATTAACTAAGCTGACATCGTATGGCCACCAAACCCCAGGTAACAATTTATTCGACGCCGACCTGCCACTTCTGCCACATGGCGAAGGACTTCTTCACCGCCAACAAAATCGCGTTTACGGACTACAACGTCGCAACAGATCTGGAGAAGCGAAAAGAGATGGTGGAGAAGAGCGGGCAAATGGGCGTCCCCGTCATTTCGATCGGCAAAGAGACCATCGTCGGTTACGACGAAGACCGCCTCCGCGAGCTTCTCGCCGTCTAAGTAAGCGGTTTCCAGAGCGAGGGCGGTGCGTGCTACATTGCACGCATTGCCCTCGTAAGCCTTCGGCTTCAGGGTCGTCGCTCGGAGAAAATCAGAATATGAGATACTCTGATTTTACTCCTCGCTAGCCCCTGTAGCTCAATGGATAGAGCTCCGCAGTCCTAATGCGGCAATGTAGGTTCGATTCCTGCCGGGGGCACCAGCCATGAGATTCAAAGGCATCATTAAGAGCTCACGCCCGAGAGTCTGGAGGTGATAAAATAGCCGCATGCCTCCGAATGCGGATATACGCGAGCTGCTCGATCTGACGCGCGAGAACAACCGCTTGTTGCACAAGATGCACCGCCGCGCTATCTGGGGCAACATCATCAAGATGATCCTGTACGCGATCATTTTCGTGCTCGCGCCGCTCTATCTCTACACCACCTACATTGCGCCGATGATGCAAGAAATGCTGCGGACTTACCAGCAGATTCAAGGCACCGGAGCGCAGGCACAAGCGCAATTTTCTGATTTCGAGAACATGCTGAGGTCGCTTCAGGAAAAGATCCCTGGATTCGGCACCAAGGAGCAGAAAGCGGAGTAGATATTGAGGGAAGTAAGAAAGACGGGTATATTGGCTGCAAGCCCAGATACGTTCGTTCTGGGCGTCGCTCGAGGAAAACAAAAAAGCGCGCCTTCTCGTTTTGCCGCTCGCAAGCCCAGATAGCTCAGTTAGCAGAGCATTCCCCTGAAGAGGGAAGGG
>CAYGEV010000079.1:0-1938 GCA_964349035.1 uncultured Candidatus Saccharibacteria bacterium | reverse complement strand
TTGGTATTGAGGTTCTTTTTAAGCTCCTCCGAAATTTTAGTCATACCGCTAACACGTGTCGCGAGATCAGTAAGTGCTTTGGTACGACGATCGATCTCTTTATATGCCTTCTCTTTGGCACGAGCCATAACAGCAGCGCTTATACTTGCGGGGGCCGCAATACCACCTGCTTGGCCTGTATTACCCGCGTTACCGGTGTTGCTGGTTTGAGCGAGGACAAGTGTCGGCACAAGAAGCGAAAGTGCGAGTGCGCCTGCAGCAATACGGCGAGCGTATAGGTGAGTAGTCATATTAGAATTCTTGAGTTACTGGCTTATCATTGAGGCTTGCGTCGATGCTTGTAGTGTCTGAACCAAGTGATTGCAACTGTGCGTCGACTGCCGCAGCATCTTGTGAGATAGCTGAGTCAGAAGTGTCGCTTACTCCGGTAGGTAAATCGTTTACTGCCACTGGCGTTTGCGTAGTATCTTGTGGGGTCGTCGTATCCGCTTGTTCTGTTGCTGTTTGTGGCATGAGAGAATTGATAACGCCACTCCACCAAAGTCCTACTCCTACTATCACTATAATCCCCAACCCTATAATCCATTTAATCATATCAATACTTCCTTAACCTTGTAAGTTGCTCCACTGTCCAAACAGTATACCCTCTATCTTGTGGAGAGCAAACTGTGCAGCACACCCTAGATGGGGGTATTTTCGCCAAACTCCAAACAGACGGAATTGAGACAATAGCGCTTGCCGGTTTTGGTCGGACCGTCGTCAAACATGTGCCCCAGGTGCGAGCCACACTCGGCGCACACTACCTCGGTGCGATGCATGCCGTAAGAATTATCTGCTTTAAACTCGACTGCGCCAGGAAGCGCCTGGTCAAACGAGGGCCAACCAGTGCTCGACTCAAACTTAGTGTTTGACGCAAACAGGGCGTTGCCGCAGGCTGAACAAGAATATACGCCATTGCGCCTTTCTTTCAGGAGAGCGCCTGTAAACGGGGCTTCAGTTCCCCTTTCGCGTAAGATCCGATATTGTTCGGCAGTGAGTTTTTGCCTCCACCCCTCTTCTGTTTTAGGCATATGTTTAGACGGTTTCATATAATTATAATGATACGTGGCTTGTGTCCTATAACTATTCATATACGACTTCGGTTAATTCTGCGTGAGGGCTTGGTATCACGCACAGCACTTTTCCTGCAATTTTAAAGTCTTCGCGGAGCACAATTGGCTTATATTTAGGGTTTTTAGACTCGGGGTAGAGGATGGTGACGCCGTTTTTGCGCTCGTAGCGCTTCACCGTTACCATGTCGCCAACAATCGCTGCGACCCGGTCGCCGTTTTCTGCTTCGTCGGTAAAGCGGATCAATACGTAATCTCCTGGGTTTATACCAGCGTCTTGCATAGAATCTCCAACTGCGCGCACTGCGACAATACTGCTTTCATTACTGCGAGAGTCGGTGGCGATGGTGCGGTCTACTTCTAGAAACTCGTCTCGCTCTTCCTGCGCAAATAGCGAGAGGTCATCGCACCCAACGTTGGCGACTACCGGGACGCTCATGGTGGTGCCCTTCTCGCCTACCTGGCGCAGCTCGATGTTGCGTTTTGCATTCTTGCGCCGGAGTATGTAGCCTTTGCGCTCCAACACTTCCAAATATTGGGTGACGGTCCGCAGTGACTTGAACTTAAGTGCGCGACGCAACTCGTCGAGCGTGGGTGATTGGCCGTACGGGCCCACGCGCTTTTTGAGCTCTCGGTACACTCGTTCTTGTTTTGTCGTGAGAGGTGCGTTCATACACAGAGAATACCACCTATTTCTCTCTGCAATACACAAGATACACAAATTATGGGGATAACTCGCCCTCCCCTCTTTGTGCTAAAGTAGGGTCAACAATCGAATAGTGCGTATCCAGAGTGCGGCGAGAGATTTGGCTCTACGACCCGCCAGCAA
>CAYGEV010000078.1:0-2122 GCA_964349035.1 uncultured Candidatus Saccharibacteria bacterium | reverse complement strand
GTGCTCGAGATAAAACCGCCGCGCAATCTAGTGAAAACGCCTCTTGCGATGGAGACTTTCTTCTCCACACTTCACGTAGGGCCGGGCGAGGGGACGTGGTATATGCGCTGGATCAAGGGCGCCGTGCGCCCCTGGTGGTCCTTGGAGATAGCGTCGTTTGAAGGGCGCGTTCATTTCTACATCTGGACGCGCGCGACCTACCGCCGGATGATAGAGACGCAAATCTACGCGCAATACCCGGGCGCACAGGTGGTGGAGGCGCTCGATTACACGCGGCTCATCAGCGCGAAGTCTCCGGAGTACAGCATCTGGGGTTGCGATTTCAAACATACCGATAAGGACCCGCTCCCGATAAAAACTTATATGGAGTACGGGCTCGACAAGGTGCAGAAAGAGCCGGAACAAGTGGACCCGCTCGCGAATCTCATCGAATTTATGGGTTCGATAGGGAAGGGCGAGCACCTCTGGCTCCAAATGGTCTTCCGTATGCACAAGGGGGAGAAATACAACAAACTTAACAAGGCAGGCAAGCCATACACATGGAAAGACGAAGCGAAAGAGCTCGTGGACGAGATTCGTAGGGCGACGCGCGAGCCGTACAAGGACCCGGTTACCGGCAATGAAGTCCCTGGGTTCCCGAACCCGACCAAGGCCCAGTCAGAGAAGATGGCGGCGATAGACCGTAATATCTCCAAGCAAGGCTTCGACGTAGGGATACGCTGTATCTATTTCGCGAAGGAAGGCCATTTCCATCTCGCCGTTATCACGCAGATGAATGGACTTTTCAATCCGTTCAATTCACAGGGTTGGAACGGCATTGCCGCGAGCGACTGGATGCGGCACTTCGACGACTATCCATGGGAAATCGGCGTAAATAAACTGAAGGACCTCTATCGCCGCCTACTGGTCGAGTCGTATCGCCGCCGACAATTCTTCTTCGAGCCGTTCGGCTTCGGCATCGCGCCGGACAAAATAATGGTGATGAGCACAGAGGAGCTCGCGACCATTTATCATATTCCTTCGCGGGCGGTCGAGACGCCAGGGCTCGAGCGCATCCAGTCGGCCACCGGCGAAGCTCCAGCCAATCTGCCAATCTGAACGATATGAATCCTCCAAAACTGAATATCGCTTTGGCGATGGCGCTCGCGCTCATACTGCTCGCGGTCGCCGGCTACTGGAGCTTATTCGCCGCGCCAGCAGACTTCGCTCCCGGGCGCGTCGTGAACATTGCGCAGGGGGCGTCCGCGCCGCTTGTGGCGCAGGATCTCGCCGCCGCACGCGTCATCAGGCATCCATTGCTCCTGCGGCTCGTATTGCGCATGTCGGGAAAGAGCGGACGCGTGCGTGCTGGCGCATATCGCTTCGATACGCCGCAGAACGTGTTTACCATTGCCGCCCGTCTGGTTGCCGGCGCGTATGGGTTCCCGCCTGTGCGCCTGACCTTTCCAGAAGGATACACTGTGCGCGAGGCGGCCGCTCAGGTAGCGGAGACATTTCCGAGCATATCGAGAGAAGCATTTCTGAAAGAGGCACTGCCATACGAGGGATACCTTTTCCCGGATACGTACTTCTTTCCATCTTCTTCGGATGTCGCGTCCATGGTCGCTTTGATGCGCGCGAATTTCAATAAAAAGATAGCGCGAGTCACGAGCGAAGTGCGCGCGCCGAATACTCTTTCAGACACCGTCATTCTGGCATCTCTCCTTGAGAGGGAAGCGCGCATGCTAGAGAGCAAGCGCGTCGTCGCCGGCATTCTCAAGAACCGCCTCAAGCTCGACATGCCGCTTCAGGTCGACGCGGTCTTCGGCTACATTTTCGGACGCGGCACCTACTCGCCATCGTACGCCGACCTCGCGGTCGATTCGCCATACAATACCTACACGCACAAAGGACTGCCGCCCGGCCCCATCAGTAATCCCGGGCTCGACTCACTCGAGGCGGCGGCGAATCCAGCGAAAACAGACTATTTGTATTACCTCACCGGCAAAGACGGTCTGATGCATTACGCCACAACTCACGCCGGCCACCAGGCGAACCGGAAAAAGTATCTGGATTAGAGTGATCTTATATCGTTAAATAACAAGATTTATTGATGTAATTCACGGTTATTTGACAATAAGAG
>CAYGEV010000077.1:0-2237 GCA_964349035.1 uncultured Candidatus Saccharibacteria bacterium | reverse complement strand
ATAGAACATGCCGCCGAGAAAGGAGAAGGGCAAAATGACGAAGGTGTTGAGGATGTTCAGTTGCTCAAAATTCTTCGCCCATAAGCCGACCAAGAGACCGAGAAAGGAAAAGATTGTCGCTACGGCAACGCTGTAGAACAAAAAGAGTCCAAAGTGCGCCACCGTCGCGGCGCTGAAAAAGAGAGCGATGACATACACGCCGATGCCGACAATGACGGCGCGCGTGATACCGCTCACCGTATAGGCAACTATCATCTCAAGATGGGAAAACGGCGCGACAAGCATCTCCTCCACGGAGTGCGTGAAGCGAGCGAAGTAAAGAACGGAGGAGCTCGCAGTGAACGCACCGGCAATGATATTCATCATAAGAATCCCCGGGAGCACGAAATCGATGTAAGAAACACCCGCAATGAGGTCGATGCGCTTGCCGATCACTGAGCCGAAAATGAAAATGTAGAGAAGCGCAGAAATCCATGGGGTAACAACGGTTTGAGTAAAGACACGGAAGGTTCTGTGAATTTCGCGCCGAATGAACGTCCCAAGGCCGATCCAGTTTACCCCAGTTGGAGGCCCAATTGTATTATCTACTATTACTTTTGGATGCTGTTCCATTCGTAATTCTTAATTCGTAATTCGTACTCCTATCTTTACCATACTTCCCCGCGGGTTATGGCTAAATAGGTCGTTTCGAGGCGATCACCCTTTTTAATGAACTCCGCTTTATCCCCGACCGCCGCAATCTTTCCCCGATTAATAATCGCTATACGGCTACAGAGGTGCTCAACTTCCTCGAGGTAATGCGAGGTCAGCAGTATCGTTTTGCCTTTTGCGTTCAATTTTTTGAGATGTTCCCAGAGTTCATGACGCAACTCCACATCCACTCCCGCCGTCGGCTCATCGAGTATCAGAAGGTCAGGGTCATGCACCATGGCCCTCGCAAGCAGCACCCGCCGCTTCAAACCACCCGAGAGATTCGTGAATTGTTTATCCGCATGCTCTTCGAGGTTAAACTGCTTCATAAGCTCATCCACGCGCTTCCGCCGCAGTTCCTTCGGCATTCCATAATAGCCGCCCATGTAATCAACGATTTCCCGTGCCGTCGAAAAAATTTCAACATTAAATTCCTGGGGCGAGATGCCTATCTTGCGTCTCGCCTCACGGTAATTCTCCTTCACATCAACACCAAACACTTTTATCTTCCCTTCGGTAAAGCGCCCGATACCGACGATACAGTTGATAGTGGTCGTCTTTCCGGCACCGTTCGGTCCAAGAAATCCGAAAAACTCACCGGGCTCGATGGTGAGTGAAACGCCGTCAACGGCAGGCTTGCCGTTGTAAATTTTGCGCAGGTCTTTAATTTCAAGGGCGTGCACG
Organism: uncultured Candidatus Saccharibacteria bacterium; assembly: GCA_964349035.1. Taxonomy (GTDB): domain Bacteria; phylum Patescibacteriota; class Minisyncoccia; order Phycocordibacterales; family Phycocordibacteraceae; genus C7867-001. Next base: position 863 of record CAYGEV010000077.1, on the reverse strand, counting down.
AAGGGTACTATAGCACTTGGATGCGGTAGTGGTAAAATGGCTCTATGAGCCCTAAGCGAATTATAAGCCTAGTCTTTCTAATTATAATAGCGGCTGTTGCTTACTACGGTATCTCACCGCTGTTTCGAAACATTAAAATCAACGAAGTAACGCCCGAGGGATCAAGCGGCATTGCTGAAAATTTGGGTGCTTTCGGTGACGCTATTGAGACCCGGGAAAAGAGCGGGCAGCCGAGTGACTTGCCGGGAACACCCGTCATCGGGACAACACTTCATCCCGCTTCTGGCACGGCGCGCGTCATTGAGGGCACGGATGGGAAAAAGTACCTGCGCTATGAAAATTTCAAGACTATCAACGGCCCCGACCTCTATGTGTATTTGAGCAAAGATCTAGACGCTAAAGAGTTTGTGAACCTTGGCCGCATCCGCGGCACCGAGGGTAATATCAATTACGAAATTCCCGCAGACGTGAACCCCGCAGAATATCCCTACGCCCTGACCTGGTGCAAGCAGTTCAGCGTGCTGTTTAACTACGTGAAGCTGTATTAACATTCACCTATGACAGAGCTTTTTGACCCGCTTAAATTTGCTTCCGCGCTCGGAGTAGGAAACCTCGCCATATGGTTCGCTGCGGCAGCCCTTCTTTTCTACTCAATCTACAGTCTCATTCTGCTCTATCACTGGCTGCGCTATGGAATCAATCCCTTCACGGTGTTTATCATGATGGCCCTCTACTTCGGCGTTTCCCTGCCCGTGTGGTACCGCCTCGACGACGAGGGCTGCCCCGACTACGACGACCCACTGGTGCCCCCCGAAGCCGATCTGCCGATCGATCCCAGCACCGACGTCCCCACCGGTTATGAC
>CAYGEV010000076.1:0-2247 GCA_964349035.1 uncultured Candidatus Saccharibacteria bacterium | reverse complement strand
GGTATGAATAAGATATGCGGCAGAACGATATTCGTCTCGTAACTGCGTCTGCGTCAGGGCACCTAAGAACTGGACGCGGGCGTGGTGTTCGCGCGCGAAATCTTCCAACCGAGCGCGCTCGGGTCCTTCACCCGCAATGCGCAATTCCCTCCTCTCGTGTACCGCTCTACGGATAGCGAGGTCGTGTCGCTTGCTCGGCATGAGCCGCCCGACAGAAAGCATCCAGTCTCCACGCGCGACGCGCGCGTCGGGAGAGAAAAAGTCGGTGTCGATGCCATGTCCCATGACGCGGACTTTCTTGCTCCGCAAACGAAAACTCTCTTTTGATGCTGTGAAAACGATGTTAGTAAGTACGATTGCGATGCGCAATTTTAGATCGACGCTCTTATGCGTGTACCATAGCGCGATGCGCTTGCCCAATGCTCGCCAGAGCAGGCCGCCAAGAATAACGTACTCGGGATTCATGTGCACGAAGACCGTATCGTAGTCGCGGCGGAGTTTCCAAATGAGCGAGAGAAAGCGTCCCGCATACGCGGCCGCCCCGAGAGCGGGGCGGCCGCGTTCTTTCCCGAGCGAATGCACGCGCACATTCGCGGGCAAAGCGTACTTCCCCTCTTTCAGGCAGATGACTTCAATATGCTCGGCGCGTTTCGCGAACTCTTCCAGCCACCGCACGAAAAATCCGAGGACCGGGTCCTCGGTATCTACCGCTTGTGTGACGATGAGCAATTTCATATCATTCAAAAAGATCAGTGTGCGAACCTGTGCGGGTGAGAATGATGACAGGGAAAATATTTCTCATGAGCGCGTACGCCAATCCTTGCCCAGGATATCAGCGAACATGGCTTCGGTTGAAGTGTATGATTTAAGATTCTTCCCCGCGCGAGCTTCCCTGATAGCCTTACGCGTTTCTGCATTCGGAACATTAAGAGAGAACGGTATCCCTTTGTCGCTCGCGATTCGACGATAGAAGACATTGATCGCTTCTGAAGGCGATATGCCGATCTGGGACAACACTGTCTCCGCCTTCTTTTTCAACGAAGGTTCTATACGGGCGCGCACGAAATCTGTTTTGGTTTTAGTAATCATAGGTAGAGTGTAGCACATATGTGCTACATGTGCACTACTGCATAGGAATATTAGAGAGCGTCTCACACCAGCGCTTCACCCACTCGGGAGCATCAGAAAGTCTGAGCTTGAGCATGCCACGCTCGCCAGACTTGAGTACCCCAACAATGGTCTCTGCGAGCTTCTCACGATCGACAACGTGTGCACCAGCCTCACGCGCCACACCGACGTCCGGCGCGACGACCGGCACGCCCGCCGCGAGCGCTTCGACCATGCTCGCTCCCCAGCTCTCGTGCTGGGAAGTGCAGAGAACGACGTCCGCGACGGACAAGAACTCCGCCGTGTCCTTCCAGCCCGGAAACTCGACCGGCAGTCCGATAGCCGCCTCGCGCAACGCAGGCCCGAGTGATCCTGCGCCGAGCATGATGAGTTTCGCCTCGCTACCGCTCCCGCGAACCCGCTTGAGCGCGTCGATGGCGCGAAGCGGAGCTTTTTCTTTTTCAAACCGCCCTATCCACAGAATGGTTTTTTGCGGGTGCGGCTCGCGCGATACGGTTCGGAATCGGCCGACATCGACAAAAATTGGCAGAACGAATACCGGCGTCTCCACACCGAGCGCTATCACTTGCGCCTTGATCTCCGGTGATACCACGCGCACGCTACTCGCTTTGCGCAGATTAAACCCCGCCCATGCACGCACGAGCGGCGAATGCGCGGACAGAGTAGTGTGAACCTGCACATTAAGCCTGGCGCCGAGCCACCACGCGATATGCGCGGCAAGGTGCCCGCGCATAAAGGGGTCCTGCGCGGTTACGACATCAAAGGAGCCCTTCGGAAGCTTTGGCAACAAACAGCCCCTGCCCCAGTAGATAACCTCAAGTCTGTCCACCGCCGCGCGTTGCATATCGTAGCGCGGGTGCCCGGGCCCGAAAGATGCATCTCCGGTAATCATGAGGACGTTCATATGATTGACGCAAGGAGTTCGTGGGTATGCGCGAGCATCGTATCGACCGAGAAGCGTTTCGCGGACTCTTTCGCGCGCGCCGAGAGGCGCGCGCGCAACTCGTCATCGCCTAGCACACGCGCGAGCGCGTGTGCTAGCGTGGGCGTGTCGCCGACCGGAACGAGAAGGCCGTCTATGCCGTCCAGACCCACGGAAAGCCGCCCGAGGTCGCTGAG
>CAYGEV010000075.1:0-2286 GCA_964349035.1 uncultured Candidatus Saccharibacteria bacterium | reverse complement strand
CTCAAACGGTGTGGACATCACCTATGATCAGGAGGGGAGCGGCATCGTGCAGGATGACAGCATATCGCTCACTGACCCGTCCGTCGTTATTTCCGCCCTCACTTTTTATGTGACGGGCACAGGAACCATTGCAAACGGCGATTACCTACAACCGCATGTGACTATTACCGTCTCGGGGACGGTTTCCTCTGGTCCGCGGGGAACTCCGCAACCCTTTACTATAGAGACGGGCGCGACGATGCGTGGTATAGACCTCACTATCATTCGGCAATCATGAAAAACTCTCCCAACATCAAAGCTCGCCGCGGATTCACTCTCATTGAGACGATGATTGCTATCACGATTCTCACACTCGCGATGGTAGGACCTCTTTACACCGCGAGTCGGTCTATCGTCGCCGCACAGACTGCCCGCGACCAACTCACTGCCTCCTATCTCGCCCAAGAGGGCATTGAATATGCGCGTATGATGCGCGACAACCAATATCTCTCCGCCTACAGCGTGAATAGCACGAATGTTGCGGGGCTCGCGTGGGACCATTTCCTCAATGGGAATCCGGACACGATTGCATTTAACGGACAAGACCCCTCTTCTATTGAGCGGTGCGTTGCTCCCGCGACCTGCTCTCTTGATTCCGCTTTTCTTGACCCACTTGGCAATGGCGTGCTGAGCGAGTGTACGGACGGCACTTGTGCCTCCGAACCGCTCTACCTTACCGGCTGCACGGGCGGCGGTTCTTGTCCTCCGCCCGTGTACACCAAGCAGGCGAACCTTGCTGGAAGTGTGCGGACACCCTTTGTCCGTACACTCCAAGCGGCCGTGATTTCGCCGAACGAAGTGAAAATAATCTCAACAGTTTCGTGGGATTCGCACGGCACCCACTATGTCGTGTCGGCCTCCGACCACCTCACTTCATGGCAATGATTAAGCTAGCAAGCAGCAAACAGCAAGTAGCCAACAGGAAATTCCCTGCTCCTGCCTCCAGCCGCCTGCCTTCTCGTTCTCGGGGCTTCACCCTCCTAATCTCCGTCATTTTTATGTCGGTGATGCTCTCCTTTGGGCTGGCGCTCGCCTCTATCGGGTATAAACAGCAGGTGCTCGCCTCTAGCGCGCTCGCTTCGCAATACGCGTTTTATGCCGCCGATACAGCGCTTGAATGTGCGCTCTATGCCGACCAACAGCAGGACCTCTTTGCCTATGGGAAATATGACGGCAACCCAAAGAGCATCACCTGCGACGGAGAGACGATTGCGGTGGTGCAGGCGCCTCCCTCGGTCTCGGCGCTCATCTCCACCGCTCGCCTCTCACTTGATGACGATACTCGCTGTGCGGATATCACTATTTATAAATACAGTGCACCGCAGCCGCCGGACAATGCGACAGCCTACCTTTTCTCCATAGGATACGATGTTGCCTGTATCCGACTGCTCACTCCAGACAACGAACGATTCGTCTCACGAGGCATCAGCACGCATTATTAAGAGCGCTGGTATACTGTCACTCTATGGCCCCCGAGAAGGTGACAGAACATGCGAAGAAGCTCCAGAAGCTTCTTGCGCACCATGCCCGCCAGTATCATATTCTTGATGCGCCCGAGATCTCTGACAGCGCCTATGACGCGCTCAATCGCGAGTTACTCGCGCTTGAAGAGCGCTATCCCGAGCTCGTGCGCAAAGACTCGGTCACGAAGCGCATTGTGGGCGAAGCACTCCCGTTTCTTAAGAAGGTGCGACATCTCGTGCCGCAATGGTCTTTTAACGATGCGTTTTCAGAGGACGAAATACGCGCGTTTGATGAGCGGGTCCGCAAAGTAAGTGGTGCAGGGCAGACCTATACGCTTGAACTGAAGATTGATGGGCTGAAGGTGGTGTGCACCTACGAGAAAGGGGAGCTTGTGCTCGCGGCGACGCGTGGCGACGGCGTGGTCGGCGAAGATATCACGCATAATGTCCGCACGATTAAGGAGGTGCCCGCACGCCTCGCGCGTCCCGTCACGCTCACGGTAGAGGGCGAGATTTATCTCACGCGCTCCGGGTTTGCGAAGCTGAATGAACAGCGACTCTCTAGAGGGGAGCCGACCTTTGCCAATCCACGTAACGCCGCCGCGGGTTCCGTTCGCCAGCTTGACCCCAAGATTGCCGCAGAACGCCCGCTCGGAGCCTTCTTCTATGATGTGGCCGAGACCTCAGAAGCGCCCCCAGAAAATCAAGGAGAAGAGCTACGTTATTTGGGAGAGCTCGGATTGCCGGTCAACCCCGAACATCAGCACGCCGATACGCTTGGAGA
>CAYGEV010000074.1:0-2376 GCA_964349035.1 uncultured Candidatus Saccharibacteria bacterium | reverse complement strand
GGCGTACGCTCTCCGTTTCTTTCGCTCGCCCACAGGGTGATCGTCCTCCTCGCCGTGAAGGCGGAGGCGACCGTGGAGGCTTCGGAGGTGGCGGCAGCGACTACGGTCGCGGCGGATACTAATCCAAAGCACGTAAGGCAAGAACTCTTGCCGAAACACAAAAACATCTGGCTCACGCCAGATGTTTTTGTTTATGGTAGCGTTGAAATATGACAAAGGATGAGCAGTGGCTCCTCGATGAGAAATATGGAGGAGTACCCACTGAGGAATACGAGAAGGACAAAGACCGGCTCGCCTCCGGCGAGCCGGTTGGATACGTTATTGGCTGGCAACCATTCCTCGGGCTCACCATCCACCTCGACTCCCCCTACTCCGCTAAAGCTACGAAGGGCACGCGCCCCTTAATTCCTCGACCTGAGACCGAGTGGTGGACCGAGCAACTCTTAACTACCGACGGTATGTCCGCGAGAAGAGAGTCTCACAGCGCGACGGCGCGAGAGGAGGCGATTTTTCAGCAGAAAAATACGCCGCTCTCTTCGAACGGACTACCGGAGGCACCACTTCGTTTTCTCGACCTTTGCGCGGGCAGTGGCGCGATAGGGTGCGCCGTGCTTGCGCGAGTTCCAAACGCACAGGTATGCTTCGGCGAGATTGACCCCGCACACGCGCCAACTATTTTAAAAAACATTCGCGAGAACCATCTTGACGAAACTCGCGCCGACATTCGCACCGGCGACCTCTTCGCACCTTTTGCAAACATGCAGTTCGATGTTATCGCTGTAAACCCTCCCTACATTCCGAGTGAGCGCATGCTTGATGATAGTGTTGCAAAGTTTGAACCACATGAGGCACTCTTCTCGGGTGTTGATGGGCTCGACCTCATCTGCCGCATCGCGCGCGGTCTCTCCGCACACCTTGCGCCTCGTGGTACTGCGTGGGTCGAGTGCGACATTTCAAATATCGAATCCGCTCAGACCATCTTTATAAAACAAGGTTTCAATGCCACAATACGCACCGACCAATACGGCGTACAGCGCATTCTCGTAGTATCATTTCCAATATGAACGCCCCCGTTTTCAACCCTCTTCAATCACTAAATCTAGAAATGTTCTTGTCTTCTGGGCTTTCCCCTGCCGATGTTGTCGTCTGGGGGCTCTATGCCGCCTTCGCCTTCTGGGTCGTGTACACGCTTGTTGCGATATATCACTGGCTTAAATATTCTCACGCATCGTGGCTCACCTTCCCCGCCATCGCCGTACACCTCTTCGTCTCTTTCATACTTATTTCCTACAGTCTTTCCGGGAGTATCCCGACAATCCTATGAAAGAATTTGAACTCGAGCCGGGAGAGCATATCGTACTCCAAGTGCGTAAACACTGGTTCCTCTTTCTCGGCGAGCTCCTGCCCTATGCGATACTGGCGATCCTCCCCTTCGCGCTCCCCAAGGTGCTGAGCGCCGTCCCTGCACTCGCCCTCTACACAGACTACTTCAATTATCAAAATGCTCTTCCGCGCGCAGGACTCGGCGTCTGGCTCCTTATCACCTGGACGAGTGCGTGGGGCGCCTTTACTCGCTACTTCTTGAACGCGTGGGTGCTCACCAACGAGCGCATCAGCACTATCAAGCAACGCCGATTCTTCCACCGCGAAGTCTCGAATCTGCTTCTCCCGAGAGTACAAGACGTTACCACCAACGTAACCGGCATCCTCGAGTCAGTGCTTGGGATTGGCAATATTAAGGTGCAGAGCGCAGGTGCTGAGATAGAGTTCACCATGCGCGGGATACCGCACCCAGAGCGTATGCGCGACCTTATTTTGAAATACGCTTCCGCCGAACCCGCGAAAGACTAACCAATTAAAAAAGGGGTCCGAAGACCCCTTTCGTTTTCTGTCCTAAGGTAGCGATTTTCCTTGGAACCGTTTCCTTGCTGTCGTCACGACAGTGTAGATTAGGATCACCCCCTTTGCCAGCGGTTGCCAGCGTTGCCCTTGCCTGCTTCTCACCTTACCTCCTACCCGCAACTTGGTCAATGAAAATCGTGTGATAACATATCCCCATGGAACCTCTTTCTACTGAAGCGTACAAGGGTGTGCGCGACTTCTACCCAAGCGAATGGACGCACCTTCAAGCAATGTTTACTCGCATCCGTGAGACGCTCCTGCTCTATGGATACGAAGAATATAATGCGTCTCCGCTTGAGCGCGCCGAGCTCTACGAGGCCAAGACTTCAGAGGAGATAGTAAACGAGCAGACCTACACCTTTACCGACCGCGGCGACCGCCGTGTGACGCTCCGCCCTGAGATGACCCCAACCTTGGCGCGCATGGTTGCTGCGCGCCGCCGCGAGCTCCCGCTACCACTCCGTTGGTTCTCTA
>CAYGEV010000073.1:0-2387 GCA_964349035.1 uncultured Candidatus Saccharibacteria bacterium | reverse complement strand
CTCTATATATGGCTACTGTCGTAAAAAAGATTAAATTGCAGATCGCAGGAGGAAAGGCGACCCCGGCTCCTCCGGTTGGTACCGTGCTTGGTCCCGCTGGCGTTAACATCGGCCAGTTCGTGACTCAATTCAACGCGGCGACCGCGGACAAGCAGGGAATCATTATTCCTATAGAGCTTTCAGTATACGATGATCGATCCTTTACGTTCATCATGAAGCAACCACCGGCCTCGCGTCTTATCTTAAAGGCGCTTGCTCTTGAGAAGGGGGCCGGTAAGGCAGGGAAGGAGAAGGCCGGCACTCTTACCAAGGCACAAGTGAAGGCAATCGCTGAAGAGAAGATGCCAGACTTAAATGCGAGTTCGGTTGAAGCGGCAGGACGCCTTATCGAAGGCACCGCGCGCTCAATGGGAATCGACATTAAGGGCTAAACTTTTACACACAAACGCCCCAACGGCTAGCCGTTGGGGCGTTTGTATTTTACGGGTATTCCCTGTACAGTGCGACCGGAGTTTCCCATCAACCTGCATGGAGGAAATAACATGCAACAGTACCTTGATTTAATGCGCTACATCCTTACGAAAGGCGTACAAAAGACAGACCGCACGGGTACCGGTACGATTTCCGTATTTGGATATCAGATGCGTTTCAACTTGGCGGAGGGCTTTCCGCTCGTTACGACCAAGAAATTGCACTTGCGCTCAATCATTCACGAGTTGCTCTGGTTCTTGAGTGGTGATACCAATATCAAGTATTTGAAAGATAATGGTGTCACTATCTGGGACGAGTGGGCCAATGAACATGACGAACTCGGCCCCGTGTATGGTGCGATGTGGCGTGAGTGGCCAACAATTGATAGTCCGTACACCAGCTCCCAATATTCTGGACCAATACGCTACATTGACCAGATCACAAACCTGATCAACGGCTTGCGTACGAATCCAGACTCCAGGCGCCATCTTGTAGTTGCCTATAATCCAGGGTATGTCGACAAGGTAAAACTGCCGCCTTGCCACGCATTGTTTCAGTTTTACGTTGCCAAGGGCAAGCTGTCATGTCAGTTGTACCAGCGCAGTTGCGACACCTTTCTTGGTGTGCCGTTCAACATTGCTTCCTACGCGCTGTTGACGCATATGATTGCACAACAGTGTGACCTTGGTGTTGGTGAGTTCATTTGGACTGGCGGGGATACGCACATTTATTCGAATCATCTTGAACAAGTGAATCTGCAGCTCTCCCGGGAACCGTATCCTCTACCGACTCTCGGCATCAAGCGCAAACCAGACTCAATTTTTGAGTATCGGTTTGATGACTTCGAAATCGTCGGGTATCAAGCTCATCCAACAATCAAAGCCCCAATCGCAGTTTAATTCGTACTTTGTTTGCGTAACTTTGCGGCGCCCTCTGGGCGCCGCTCGTTTTTATTTTCGTTCTAGTATGAGAAATGAGTGTGGGGGTTCGCCAATACCAGGTTCTTCTGATACTACGGTGAACTCGTCTTCGTATGCAGGGAAAAATGCATCAGCCTCTTTATCGGTCTGCACGAGCGTAAGGTACAGACGTTTTGCGAAGGGGAGGGCGCATTCATATACTTGTTGCCCGCCGATGGCAAATATCTCTTCTGCGCCCGGGGCTTGCTTCGCAAACGAAAGTGCTTCTGGGAACGACTGTGCAAGGACAGCGCCAGGTGCCTCGTACGAAGCCTCGCGCGTGAGGAGAATGTTGGTGCGCCCCGGGAGTGGACGAAATTTCTCTGGAATCGACTCCCAGGTTTTTCTGCCCATAATCACAGGGTGACCTTTTGTAATTTCTTTAAATCGTTTCAGGTCGTCAGGGAGATTCCAAAGAAGTTCGCCCTTATATCCAATACCTCGATGGGTCCCTACCCCGGCGATGAGGCTTAGCGAATGTTGCATACGAAGAGTGTACACCAACGAAATGCTTTCTTGCAGGTTTGCAAATAAGGGAGCCATCTTATATCGTTTACAGTAATGAAAGGAAAGACTCATCGAAGGCCGTCTTGGGATGAGTATTTTACTGCGATTGTGGAAATGGTTGGTGAGCGAGGCACCTGCGAGCGAGGCCGTTCTGGTTGCCTTATTGTTAAGGATAAGCGCATAGTATCAACGGGGTACGTTGGGTCGCCGATGGGGATGCCGCACTGCGATGACGCAGGACACGAGATGACCGAAGTACTCAACGAGGACGGAAGTAAGTCCAAACATTGCGTTAGGACCCTTCATGCCGAGCAAAACGCGTTAGTGCAAGCCGCTCGCATAGGCACGGCGCTCGAGGGTGGAACATTGTATTGCCATATGACCCCCTGCTACACGTGCGCCAAAATGATTGTAAATGCTGGAATTAAGCGCGTCGTAGCAAACAAGGAC
>CAYGEV010000072.1:0-2427 GCA_964349035.1 uncultured Candidatus Saccharibacteria bacterium | reverse complement strand
TCAGTCTGCCTAGCATTGCAGCAAGGACCCGTGACAATTGGCGCTTGCCGGCGTCCGCATCCGGGCGGGCGCGCCGCGACCCGATTTCCGGTCCGGTTGCGCACGCCAATGCCGAGTACGCCGTGAATCACGCACTCAAAGCCATCAAGGAGTCGGGTATACCTTTTGTTATTGCCATTACGAAAATTGATAAGAACAACGCAGACATTAACAATGCGAAAAACTCGCTCCTTGAGCACGAAATATTTATAGAAGGGTTGGGTGGCGACATTGCGTATGCGCTCGTGTCTTCAAAGACTGGTGAGGGTATCCCAGAGCTTCTCGACCTTGTACTCCTCACCGCAGACTTGGCTGAAATACAGTCAGATCCAGACACCTCTGCGACTGGCTTCGTACTTGAGGCAACACAAGACCAGAAGAAGGGTGTCTCGGCGACACTTATTATTAAAGACGGCACGCTCATGCCTGGCAAATTCGTTGTTGCGGGAAATGCCTTCGCTCCAATCCGCTTTATCGAAGACTTCCTCGGTAAGCGCGTGGAGAATGCTCTACCCTCTGAGCCAGTGCGTATCTCTGGATTTAACACTATCCCCTCCGCTGGCTCACTCTTCAGTGTTGTTGAGTCAAAAAAAGAGGCAGAGACGCTCGCAAGGCAATATGTAAAAGATCATGCGAATACCGTGGAGAGAGTGCCTCTCGCTGAAGGAGTGGCGGAGCTCCCGCTTGTTATTAAGACTGATGTTGCCGGCTCGATAGATGCGATCACACACGAGCTTGCTAAGATTACCCACGAGCATGCACAGATCCGTATCGTCTCATCTCTCGTTGGCGCAGTATCAGAAAGCGACGTGAAGACTGCTCGTGCATCAGGAGGAGCTATTATCGCATTTAACGTGAGTACCGACGCGATCGCGCGCGAGCTCGCCGAACGCAACAACGTCTCTATCTATTCCTACTCTATTATTTACGAACTGTCTGAAAAGGTGGCTGAGCTCCTTACTGCCTGTGTCCCAACGAAAGAGGTGGAAAAAGAGCTTGGGCGCGCGCTCGTGCTCAAGGCCTTCTCCGCAAGCGGGAAGAAGCAGGTGCTTGGCGCGCGTCACGTGTCTGGCACCCTCTCTCTTAAGGATCGTGTGCGGCTTGTACGCAAGGGCGTAGAGCTTGGGCGCGGAAGCATCAGCAATCTCCAGCAGGCCCGCGTTGACGTGAAGGAGATAAAGACGGAGGGAGACTTCGGGACGGAGATAGAGCTTCGTGAGCCAGTGACCTATGGGGACGAGCTTATTGCGTTCACCATCACCACCATATGATCCCTCGCAGAGAGAAGAGAGCGCCCGGACACCAAAGCGCTCGCGCCACCGAGATTGTGGCACACGAAGCGGCAATATTTATCCAGCGCGAAGCGGGGCGAGAGTCACTTATTACGGTGGTGCGCGCAGAGAGCGTGTCGCACGGCGAGAAGATATTAGTCTTTGTCAGCGTCTTCCCTATTGATAAGGCGCGGAGCGCCCTCGTCTTCCTTGAGCGCCAGCGTGAGGCCTTCTCCGACCATCTAAAGAAGCATGCTCACTTGCGTATCCCGCGTGTAGAATTCCTCCTCGACAACAATGAGCCAGCACTGCCAGTGGTCGAAGTGCCGAAAAGCTAGTCCCTGTTAATAAACGTATTCTCGCTATCTTCACAAGTGGAAGTAAAAAATTCCTAAGAACACTTCACCAGCTCCTTGTATCAGAAATCGGTATTATGGGACCTGGGTTATACAAACACGGAAGCACCAGAGGTACATATCAACTACGATATTCAGCAAGGGATAGTCTGCGCTTGTTCCTGTTTATGTATCCTGCCCCATTCGACACACGCTTATGTTTAGAGCGAAAATACGCTATATTTGAGAAGTATCTTAAGATGCGAGGTATTTCAAGAAAAGATATCCCCAGAGTCTTGAAACAAAAAGGTCCAGTGGTGAAGGGGTAACACGACGATCTGCAAAATCGTTACTGCGTGGGTTCGAGTCCCACCTGGACCTCATTGATAAAAAGTGTGGTAGAAATAAAGTGAAGCCAAGGTGGCGGAATGGTAGACGCACAGGACTTAAAATCCTGAGAGGGCCTAAAAACCTTCATGTGGGTTCGATTCCCACCCTCGGCACTATCGGAGATTCGTGAGCAGGCGCGCGTAGCACGGGTCTTCGCCGTGTAGAACTTCGCGATACTTCTTCTTTAATGCGGAGGTAACGGCCCCCGTCTCTCCGTTGCTGATAGTCCGTTTGTCGATCTCCTTGATCGGAGAGATAAAGGCGGATGTGCCCGAGGCGAACACTTCATCGGCAATATACAGCTCGGTAAGATCGATGACTCGCTCGGATGTCGCGATGCCCATATCGCGCGCAAGCTCGAGGATAGTGCGCCGAGAGATGCCTTCGAGGAT
>CAYGEV010000071.1:0-2498 GCA_964349035.1 uncultured Candidatus Saccharibacteria bacterium | reverse complement strand
CTATCGATCTTTCTATCGAGCGCGGCCTTGAGATTATGACCGAAGACGAATATCTAGAGATCACGCCGAAGAGCGTGCGTTTGCGTAAACAAGGACTCACCGAAAACGACCGAGTGAAGTCTCGTCGCTAAAGAAAAAAGCCCCGCGCGTAGCGCGGGGCTTTGCAATGTAGTGAGTCTAGAGTACCACGATTATGACACTCCGTACTCGCTTTGGTAGGCAAGGATCTTTTCGAGCGCCTTGCCGTAGGAATTACCATCTTTCTCTTCAGATTTAATATGCAGACAGGAGATGAGGTCGGTGAGCGTTGCGATGGCGAACACAGGAATTCCAAATTTCTTTGCGAATTCCTGTGTAGCCGAGAGCGAACCTGACGTTCCGCGCTCTTGCCGATCGAATGCGATGACGCAACCAATCGGCGTTCCACCGTTTTTGCGTATAATCCCAACGGCTTCTGCACACGACCCGCCTGTTGTCATCACGTCATCAATAATGACAACACTTTTCCCCTTCAGGCCTTCGCCGAGTAACGTACCTCCTTCCCCATGATCTTTTGCCTCTTTGCGGTTTGAGGCAAAACTGATTTGCGGAAAGTATTCAGACAGCTTTTCCGCAACCGAAGCAACCAGGAGCGTCCCCTTGTATGCAGGACCAAACAGTACATCCGTGTTCTCAGGCAAATGGTTTGCGGTACAGGCACTGGCGTACGATCTGGTAAGGATTGCACTCGCTCTTCCATTGGAGAATAGGCCGGAGTTGAAGAAGTAGGGCGACATTCGTCCACTCTTCAACGTCCGTCCCTCCGGCAGAAGCTCAATTGCACCCAGACCGAGAGCGATGGCAACAAACTGCTCTCCTAAATTTGATTTCATAGCACCTCCTTATAAGGTTGATATATCAGTAGGTTTAATGTGAGTCGAAGCACTCATAATCGAGATAATCATCAACTTTACGTTGCGGAGCTGTAATTTGTGCCTCGATATTTCGAAGCGCAAGAACAGGATCTTTTGCCTCGGTCACTTCTCTGCCGATCACGAGCAGGCTTGCACCGTCGTCAATTGCTTGGCGCGGCGTTCCAACTCGTTTCTGGTCGTGCACGTCTGCCCCAGGAGAACGAATGCCGGGCACAATGAGCTTCATTCCACGAAGTGAATGGTGAGCATGCAGAGCCCCCACTTCTTCTGCAGAACAAACAAGGCCATGCACACCGGCCCTTTTCGCCATGAGCGCGTAGTTGATTACGATCTGCTTTGGAGTTCGGTCTGTCCCGTAGCTTTCGGCAATTTCATCGGGATCAAGAGATGTCAGGAGTGTTACGGCGAAGATCTCACAATCATAATCGCGCACTGCCTCTACAGCCATCTGCATCATTTTGACACCGCCACTCACGTGGACAGTTATAATGCTCGCGCCGTTTTCAGCAAGCGCTCGAACCGAGTTCTTCGCGGTGTTTGAAATGTCGTGGACCTTTAAATCCACCCAGCACTTTGCACCAAGGTTGATAAAGTCCCGTATGATTTGCGGACCACTTCTACAGAAGGCACTATTCACTTTCAGCGCGTAACAATCCCATCCAACAGCTTGTGCAAGAGCAAGCTCTGCGGCAGGATCCATATCGTCTAACGCAAGACAAATTTTTGAAGTCATAACACACATCCTCTTGGTTGGTTGAAAAATCAAAATAATTACCTCCGGAAATCGGCTAATTATTAGGTGCATCCTACAGGAAAAGGGGAGGCAAGTCAAAAGCCCCGCGTTGCGGGGCTTTTTTTTGAAGGACTTATTCCTCAGGGTACATTTCTTTTTTGATTGCACGCAGTTGCGCAAGTATGGCAGGGTCAGTGATTGGGGTAAATCGCTCTACTGGCACTCCATCTTTCTGCGCAGGCTCATAGAACATGTGCAAAGGGCGCAGGTCAAAGAGCTTTCCGTTTTTGAAGGCAAACGACTCGTAGAGCGGGCGATACACCTGCATAAAACGATCTTCCTCACGACAATCCTCTTCGGTGTGAATGCCAACGCCATAAATGTAGTAGGCGTAGTTGTTAACCTCACCATGCGGGTTGTGTTTGTAGTGGTAGTAGTACCCAGGTTCTGGGCGTTTTTCTGGAAGGGTAGTTTCGTATGCCATAATGGTTCCTCGGTTTCTGTCTCTGGCTAGTATACCTCCTTGGTTGGTTCACCGAAAACAGGGAAATACCGAAGTCTGACTTCGGTAACGTGTAATACAAGGTTGAACCTTGTAATCTTGGGGGAGGGAGGGTGCTCAGGTATACTTGCCGTTATGACACTCGTCGCATACAAAAAGGCCACCCTCAAGTTCGCGCCCATCGAGACATTCTCGGCGGGTATTGAGCTTGTGGGTGGCGAGGTCAAGGCGCTCCGGCAGAAGCTCGGGTCGCTCGATGGCGCGCGCGTGGTGGTGCGCGCGGGCGAGGCGCTTCTCGTGGGGATGACCATCCCGCCGTATCAGGTGCCAAACACCGCGAAGGGGTCCG
>CAYGEV010000070.1:0-2503 GCA_964349035.1 uncultured Candidatus Saccharibacteria bacterium | reverse complement strand
GAACATCTGGACATGCTCGCCGCCTCCGATAACGCGATTATCATTCTCGCACCGAAGCTCGCGGCGGCGAAGGCAAAAAAGCTCGCCGCAAAGGCGGCGAAGACATATGTGTTCGATAAGCGCGCCGCGCGCGAGGACGCGCGCGGATTTAACTCAAATTTAGTAAACGCGCTCGCGCTACGCTCGCGCGAGAAACTCTGGTTGGAAATCAATCGCGCGCTCCGCGCGGGTGACGCCCCCGAGATGCTCCATGGACTCCTCCACTGGAAGGCGCGCGACCTGATGGAGAAGGGCGGTCGCGCGTGGACCCCGCAAGAGTCCCGCGCGCTCTCGCTCTCCCTTATTTCCCTCCTCCAATCCTCCCGCCGCGGCGGTCTCGAATTGTCGCTTTCTCTCGAACGTTTCGTGCTTTCTATCTGAATGTGTGCGCCCGACAGATTACGAACCACCGTATGGTAGTATATAAAGGGAGTCGTCGAGATGGGTAAGAAATGATAGTGTGCGGTGAGAAAATATATACATGCGCCTGTAGCTCAGTCTGGTAGAGCAGCGGACTTTTAATCCGTCGGTCGATGGTTCAAATCCATCCGGGCGCACATGAACGCTTTCAAGGAGCAGTGCGTGGACTTGCGGAAAAGGGGGTACAGCATCATTGAAATTATGAAAGCAACGGGCAGAGCGAAAAGCTCCATCCATACGCACATAAAAGATATTCCGTTAAGCAAGGATCGTATCGAGCAGTATCGCATTGCATCAGGCAGGAGAATCAGAGAATTCGCAATCGCTCGAAAGGGCAAAAGTGCTCGACCATTCAAACCATTTGAAGAATGGAACATGGAAACGGTTTCTTTGACGGCACACCTTCTTTTTGACGGCAGCATTTATCCCAATAGCGGATGCATGTATAACAATCGCAATGAAGCCTTGATACAGCACGTAGAGAAGTGCATGCGTATTGTTTACACTTTTGAGCCGACCAGATACACCAATCCGCTGACCGGAGTATTGCGAATTAGTTATCACAATGTTGCCCTCGCTCTATATATGAAGAGCAAAGCTCGTGAGCTATTACAGAATGTACGTAACCTGCCCGACAATCTTAAGGTTGAGTTTGTGCTGGCATTTTTCGATGATGAGGGATGTATTGATTATCGACCTGAGGGAAATAGACGGAGTGTGCGCGGGTATCAGAAGGACACCAATGTTCTAAAATTGATAAGGACCCTTCTTGCCGACTCAGGTATTGCTGCTCGGGTAGTGAAACCAAACGAAGTAGTTATCGCCGGAAAAGAGAACCTGATTCGATTCGAACGAGAGATTAATTTTTCTCCTGGTCTGTATGTAAACGGGAATCGCTCAAATAGCAGATGGAAAAAACATATAGAGAAAAGAGAATTGCTCAGGCAAGCAATAGAATCTTTCAGAAGTTAATACGAGAACGTATCCACCGTCTTGCCCCTGTCGTCGAGGAGCTTCACAACTTCGTGTTTAGTGCGCCACATCGAGCTGGTACGACCGAGATAAATGTGCCACGTATTGCCATTGAAATTAGAGTCATTCTGATGCGCAGCGACACAGCCATTGTAATTGAGATATTTCACCACGAAGTTTCTGCAGGCACTCGAAAGTGTAGAGGGAGGAGAAACATCAACCTGACAACGCGAAAGCCCGTTCACGTAATCTATGCAATTAGGGTCGCGAATATAGTAAGCCCCATAGAACGAGACGAGATCATCTGATGGCATAGGACAGTTCTGAGGGAGAGAAGGAGAGAATCGTTGGAAGGCGCTAAGATAGCCGATACATTTGTTTTCACGGAATGAAGTACCGATGGGCGATCGTCCTGAAATAATCGTCGCTCGTTCTCCTGGCGTGAGCACAATATGTTGCATGTGGTTAACGATGCCAGAAGTCGGAACTGCGGTCCCATTTGGTATGGTAGCAAAAAAGCCCGTTGCTTCACTCACAAGTTTCCAGCCAGATAGGTCGACCGATTGGTCGGCATTCTGTGGGATAGATATTCCAACAGTCTCGTCTCTCGCGTCGGCTGACCCAGCACCAGAGACATAGTGACTCAATGATACCATTTCTCGATAGGGCGAAGAAATTCCGAAGATGCTACCCCCAAGGGATTGAGTTACAGCAGTTCCGCTATTTGAGGAACTGGGCAAAGAAACATGAGAAGTGCCGGTACCGAAAGACGCTCGCGGGAAAGAGATGTAGGTACCGCCGCCGAGCGCGTCGGGAAGCGCGAGCCTCGAGCCGGTGAACGATATCGGGTGCAAGGGGCCTCCGGTCGCAATCCAGATGAGGAATATGAATACGAACACTCCCACAAAAAACCACGCATCATGCTCCATATGAAGATACTACAGCCATTAGCGGCTTGAAGAAAGGGCGGCCTTGAGCCGGGCGTCTTTGCCGGTGGCACCATCGGGAATGGCTTGGAGCGCCATGCGCGCTTCGCGCTCGGTATAGCCGAGGGCGACGAGCGTGTCGAACA
>CAYGEV010000069.1:0-2610 GCA_964349035.1 uncultured Candidatus Saccharibacteria bacterium | reverse complement strand
GGAGTGCGACATGTTAACCCGCACAAAATCAACACCCTTGCTTTTTATGGTACGCACCATCTCCTCCGTATTCGTCGACGGTCCGAGAGTTACGATGATTTTCGTTTTTTGGTTGTGCATACGCTTACAAATGTTTGTTTATTATTTCACTGTTCTCGGACGGTGCGGATAGTTTCAATGTGCTCTTCCGGTACGTATGAAGGTAGAGGCCGATGCATGCGGCAAGAAAGATCATCGCAAAAACGTATTTTATCTGGAGCGGCGGCTGCTCAATCAATGTCGCATACCATAAAGCAACAATGTTAGCGATGAAAGAAATAAAAAGAAGCAAAAAACTCAATCCTTCCACAGTGCCCGTTTTATAGGTCTTAATAAGTTGGGGAATGTAGCAAACCGTAAATAGTGCCGTCGCGATATACCCAAGAACTTGTGCTAATTCCATGATTATTTAATTGGTGAAAGATGGTATTTTTCAAACACATCGCTTTCCAAAGGAGCAAGTGCCGCGTCGATCATTCCTGCCAATTCTTTTCCGATATGATTCTCCCAATCCCCAACGATCCCTTTTCGCATCGGGTTCACGTCGTAGAGGGTATTCCCCGGATCTTGAAGATCCTGCCGCCACGACCCCTCCTCGCCCCGTTCTCGGCCGTGCCCTCTTGAGTGCCGCTTTGTCATTTCCTTGAATGAACCCTTCGTGAGCATCTCCCTCGCGATATCAGGCGACGCCTTAAAACCGAGATATGAGCAGAGTCCTTCTATCGTTTTGAGCGGGCTCTCGGTCATCCCCTCATAGCTCGTGCAGTAGAGAGACCCATTGTAGCGCAGAAGCGCCTCGTATTCTTTATTAATCCGCTCTTCAATATACTCGAGCGCAAAGGCCTCCGTAATAGGTCCTTCCTCTTTCCGCCGTTTGCTTATCAAACTGAAATGCCACGAGGTGATGCGATCCTTTGGATCGCGAAGCACGCAGATCTTCTTGATGTCCGGGTAAAGTGAATCAATGAATTCGAGGTGAAACACATAGGCGGGTGTAGATTCCCCGACTATGTTCTTATTTCCGCGCTGCTCGTCGCACAGGTTGCTGTAGCGCTCAACCATCACCTTGTAGAATTCCTGTTTCGGAAGCGTCTGCGCAAGCGGCACGAGGTCGGCAAAAACCTTTCCGTACTTCGTGAGGTAGTCCGAGAGTGGGCGCGCAAAATTCTCGAGATTCCCCTGCTCAATACTGGCAAGGGTGTTGAAAAAATGGACCTCCCCCACCCTCTCTTCCCCTTTGGGTCCTTCAAACGGCAAGGTCGGGAAGCACGCGATCTCCGGATGACCATTGAGTACGGCAGATACCCAGAGCGTGCCGCTTCGCTGCATTCCCACTATCAAAAAATCAGGTCGTAATGTCATAGGATACGTCTATACATAACCTATCGCTTACAAGTAAAGTTCTACATTATCCCCTCTCTTTCTTGCCTGAAACTGAAACTAAGGGGTGGTACAATTGGTTTTATTTTACATGGAAAAACCACAAGCAGTGCATATCGGTAACCGTTATGTTGGTCCCGGGCATCCCGTGTTTGTCATTGCGGAAGTTGGCATCAATCACAACGGTAATATCGGCATTGCCAAGGAACTCATCGACGCGGCGGTGCGCGCCGGTTGCGACGCGATAAAATTTCAGAAGCGCACGGTCCCCGTAATATACGGTGAGATGGAGCTTGCCGCGCCACGCGAGGTGCACCCGCAAGTGCTTAGAGAAGCAATCGAGAGAGGAGTACTCCCCGCTGATGCAGTTGAACGGCTGACCGAAAGTAATTTTGAAAACGCGACGAATGGCGATTTGAAATATGCGCTTGAACTCACCGAGAGCGAATACCGTGAAATCGACCGGTACTGCCGCGAACGCGGCATTATGTGGTTTGCTTCTCCGTGGGATGAAGCATCTGTTGATTTTCTTGAAAAATTCAACCTTCCTGCCTATAAAATTGCCTCACCCTCGCTCACCGATGATGCCTTGCTCCGGTATATCCGTTCTAAACGAAGACCTATTATTCTCTCAACCGGTATGGCTGACCTTTCCATGATACGTCATGCGGTTGAAGTACTTGGAACAGAGGACCTTGTACTTCTCCACTGTACCTCGGTCTATCCGACGCAGAAAACGGAGGCAGGAGACCATGGTCTTTCACTCCTTAATCTGCGTGGCATTGAAGCGCTTCGGCAAGCGTTTGGTGTTCCCGTCGGTTTTTCCTCGCACGACACGGGAATTCAGCCGAGCTATGCTTCGGCGGTCCTTGGCGGCGCGGCGATTGAGAAGCATCTCACACTCTGGCGAGGTATGTGGGGATCCGACCATGCCGCTTCCGTCGAGCCAGGAGACCTTGAGCGCTTGATAAAAATGGTTCGCAGCCTCACGCTCGTGCTTGGCGATGGAGATATTAAATTTTACCCTGAAGAAGGCCCGACTGCGAAGAAACTGCGCCGCAAGTGGGGTGAGTGGAAGCCCCCGACTATTGCTTAGAATATATAATGATGTTCGAACCGCAGGCAGGTATTCCGAGGGGGCTCTCGGAGCGCGACGGCGCGAGAGTAAGCGTTGAGCAATCATGCGTAGAT
>CAYGEV010000068.1:0-2688 GCA_964349035.1 uncultured Candidatus Saccharibacteria bacterium | reverse complement strand
GGGTTCATGTAAAAGATTTTAGCATATGGTACTCTGAAATCCATCGCCCTCCTTCGCGTGGAGCTTCGGAGGGGCAAGCCGGGGTGGCGAAATGGTAGACGCAAGGGATTCAAAACCCCTCGACGCAAGTCATGAGAGTTCAAGTCTCTCTCCCGGCACAGATTGAGCAAGGCGAAAGCCGTGCCGAGGAAGCACGACGCCTGCGCGTCGTGCGGGAGAGACTTGAAAAGCGGAGCGATGTCCTGTTAGCAAACAGGACCGCGAGCTAGGGTCGTGAAAATCTGCAAGCGACGGCGCGCAGATTATTCCTGACCAAGCTCCTCCCCGGCACAAAAACACGAGACCCCGCTTTTGCGGGGTCTCGTGTTTTTCCCCTAGAGCTTCCCTACCAAGTCGAGCCCGGGCTCAAGCGTGTCGTCTCCTGGTTCCCACGAAGC
Organism: uncultured Candidatus Saccharibacteria bacterium; assembly: GCA_964349035.1. Classification (GTDB taxonomy): domain Bacteria; phylum Patescibacteriota; class Minisyncoccia; order Phycocordibacterales; family Phycocordibacteraceae; genus C7867-001. The sequence goes on along the minus strand of CAYGEV010000068.1, from coordinate 2,251 downwards.
GGGGCAGACCATTCCCTTGTGTGTCTCCACATACTGCGCTGCCTGGAGCTTGCGGAGTGTCTCCGAGCCCTTACGACCTATAGAATTATCGTTTACTTCCATAGAACGGAGGATGCCCGCTGGATCAATAATAAACGTGCCTCGAAGCGCAAGCCCCTCATCTGGCGTGAGCGCTGTATCTCCCCCTTCAATAAGCACGCCAAAGGCGGAAGCGAGTTTGCCAGACGGATCTGCGGCCATTGGATATTTGATTGCTCTAATACCCTCTGATGTGTCGTGCCACGCTTTGTGCGTAAATACAGTATCTGCAGATATTGAAATTATTTCTGCATTCAATGACTGAAACTTAGGGTACAGCTTCGCGAGCTCCTCAAGCTCAGTTGGGCAGATGAAAGTGAAATCTGCTGGGTAGAAAACGAGTATCGCCCACTTCCCCCGAAGTTGCGAGAGACTCATCTTGTGTATCTCATCATTGTGGAAGACCTCAAACTCAAAATCAGGGATCTTCTCTCCAACCTTCACTCGAGCAAAGTGATCTTCAAAAGAAAAATCGTCATGGAACTCTCCACAGGCTTCACAATAGTTGCTCTTAGTTTCTTTCATAGTAAGTTACATTAATTTATACCCATATGATACCATCGCCAGTGATGGGTATACAAATCCTCTGCATTGCTGGCCCCACCGCTTCAGGCAAGTCCTCGCGCGCAGTAGCCGAGGCGCTTGCACGTAATGGCGAGATTATTTCTGTAGACTCTCGTCAAGTGTATCTAGGTCTCGATATCGGCACAGAGAAAATCACCAAAGAAGAGATGCGTGGAGTCACTCACCATCTTATTGATATTCGCGATGTGAATGAGCCATACTCTGCAGGAGACTTTGTCGTTGATGCTACGCGCCTAATAACAGAAATATCTCTTCGCGGAAAGCTCCCAATACTTGTAGGCGGAACACATTTTTATTTTGATGCACTTTTGAACGGACTTCCTCTTGGTGTCGATATGGATATGGAGCTACGCGAAAAGCTAGAGAAGCTCTCCATCGAAGAACTTTTCGAAAAAATTGTAGAAAAAGACTCTCGTCGCGCTGGAGAGCTAGACCCAAAGAACCGCCGTCGCCTTGTCCGCGCACTTGAAATCATTGAAGCGCGCGGTGTTGTCCCGAGACGTTCTGCGGAGGTCAGACCTCCGCAGAACTGGGAGGTGGAGTGGGTTGTTATTGATCCACCGACTGAGGAGCTGCGTGCAAAAATCGACGCGCGTCTCGCGACCGCGATTGAACGCGGGCTTATTGAAGAGGTAGAGCGCGTACGCGCCGAGGCTGGCGATGCACGACTCAACGAGCTCGGGCTTGAATATAAAATCGTTGGTGAATATCTCCGGCGCGAACGTACGAAGGCCTCGCTCCTCCCCACCCTGTCGTGTAAGCTATGGCAATACGCCCGTCGGCAGAAGGCATGGCTTCGCAAATTAGAAATTTAACCTCACTCTACTGAAATCTTTGAATGCATGCCAGTGCGTCAACATTGTCAGAGGCTGGTGGAATCCAAGGAGCATATCTCTGACTTGAGTATATGTGTTGTGCTGCCTGCGCATTACACACAGGATTTTTCGCAGCGACAACGCACGGCTGGCACGCAGCGGTCTCTACGGCAACGCCGTTATTGCCTTTACAAAGATTTGGGCAATCAAGAGTACCTCCACAGGCATCTCCTTTCAACTGGTGAATTGTGAGCATTATTTGGAATATGCCACACGCATTTCCGTTACACTCGCCCGGATTGCCACTGCTCTCTGTCTGGGCTATGCACGACATCACCTGTGCTTCATTCCCAACAAAACCAGCTTTCATCAATTCTTCTGGGCTACATGCTGTACTAGTACATAGAGAAACAGGTCCACTCGGCTGATCTACTACAACAAGCCCTCCCGACCCAGAGGAGCGCGTGGTCGGGCCCTTTGTTGCAAGACACACATCTCCACCACCAGTAATAAGATTTCTCCAATGCTCTGTCCAAGCGGTCGGATTGTAGAGTACGGACATCACAGCACTAATAATCATCCAAGCGGCAAGTGCAAGAACTATCCCCACAACGGCGTTCGTAACTGCCTTGCGTGCGTTGCTCCTCCCTTCTGCACTAATTGGGTTAATCACATAAAGAAATCCTGCGTATGCAATGGTAATAGGAAGTATAAATACGAGCGCGATAGTGAGCGCGAGACTAATGATGTTATTAACTACGCTTATAACAGCG
>CAYGEV010000067.1:0-2730 GCA_964349035.1 uncultured Candidatus Saccharibacteria bacterium | reverse complement strand
GTTGACGGATTATTTGATCAGGTACCGTGGCTATCGCTCTTTGCGTCTTTGATTGCTTTTGTTCTTTTGAAGGCGGGGATTGTGGGCGGGGAATCTACGTGGTATTTATGGTGGCTCTATACCTCTCTTGCATCAATTGCCATCACGCAAGGAAGACACGAGCCGGGTATTATAAAGAAAATTTCTCACGGGCTCTCGGGGCTCTACCACGGAGTCGGCTTTCTCTCTGACCTTCTCTCCTACTCACGTCTCTTTGCGCTTGGACTTGCGGCAGGAGCGCTTGCCTTTGCGATAAACCTTATTGGCCTCCTCGTTAATGACCTTGTACCGTATGTCGGATTTATACTTATGGCGATCATCCTTTTTGTAGGACACGCATTCGCGATCGTCATCGGAGCGCTTATCGGCTTCATACATAGCGCCCGCTTGCAATTCGTAGAATTTTTCGGTAAGTTTATCGCAGGAACAGGGCGGAAATTCTCCCCGTTCGAACGAAAAGAGCGCTATATCGTCATCGAATAGGTTTCACTTTTATAAATATTTCGTAACGCTACAAAATGGAATTCACACTTGGGACACTTTTGGTAATAGGGGGCGCTGGCATTGCAGCTCTTTTGAGCTTTATCGGATCAACCATCGGAATGGAACGTGTCGGTCGCGCCGCAGCAGGAGCGACAGCAGAGCGGCCTGAACTTTTCGGAAAACTGCTTCTTATGCAGGCGCTTCCAGGTTCCATGGGAATTTATGGGCTTGTGGGAATGTTCCTCATTCTAAACTTCGCAGGTATCCTGGGTGGCGAAGGCGGAGAGGTTATAAGCACAGGTACTGGCGTTGCATATCTTCTATCTTCACTCCCACTTGCACTCTCTTGTCTTTTCGCCGGAATCTACCTTGGTAATGTCGCGGCAAGCGGCGTCGGTATGATCGCAAAAGACGAATCCCTCCTTGCTCGCGGAATGATCCTTGCGGCGCTTGTTGAGACATGGGCCATCTTCGGACTTCTTGTTACATTCATCCTACTCACGCTCATTTAGCTTAGAATATGTCACTCCAAGACCTCGCAAAAAAGATCATTGATGAGGCGGAGGTGCAAGCAAAAAACATTACTTCATCCTCGCAAGACGAGATCGCCAAACTAAAGAAAGCGGCAGATGAAGAGTTGCGTGCACTCTCAGCTTCCCACGAAGCAAAGCTCTCGCGGACACTTGCGCTCAACAAAGAGCGCGTGCTTGCAGAAGCGGAACAAGAGATACAATCTTTCCGTGATGCAGAAAAGCGCGCCATTCTTGACGAGGTATATGAAAAAGCGCTTGCGCAGATCCAGGATGACGAAGACGTGCTTGAGAAAATATTCTCCCCTCACATAAAGACGCTTAAGGGTGAGGACGGTATTGTGCATGTAGCACCCGCGCACGAAAAAACAATAAAGAAACTCGCGAAAAAATTTGATGCGCATTTTTCTGTCGAGTCAGACAAAAAAATTACTGGTGGTTTTTTGTTTGAAGGAAAAAAAACCGAGTATGACGCAACGCTCACCACGCTTATCGCGCGAGCGAAAGACAAGATAGAGCCGGAGATTGCAGAGATCCTATTTTCATAATGTATGGGAAAGACAGCATATGGATACGCAAGTGGAAGAATAAAAGCACTTGAGAGAACCTTCCTCTCGCAAGCACAGGTAGAACGACTCCTTGCCGCCAAAGACGCGCAAGAGGCGTATAAGGTTTTGCAAGACACATTTCTCTCGCCATATCTTGCGTCACAAGACCGCGCGACACTTGCCGAAGTCTTTGAGCGCGTTATTGATGATACGAAGCGTCTCATCGCATCGGTGGCTCCTGATCCAGAGCTCTTTGATATCTTGTGGCTTAAATATGATTTTTATAATCTAAGCACTATTGTGAAAGGATTGCGTGCAGGACTTTCTGAGAGTGAAATCAAAAAGTCTTGCTTTAACTCAGGCAAATATTCCCCTGATACACTCTTTCAAGCCGTATCAGAACATGCTCTACGAAATATCAGCCCCACCATTGCCGCTACGGTAACCCTTGCCGAACAGCAAAAAGAGATCTTTGAGGTAGACATAATTATGAACAAAGCGTATTTCGCTACTACCCAGGAAATTGCAAAGAGGGGAAAAGATGCTCTTGTGTCAGAATATGTAGGGCTCCTCATTGATCTCTTTAATATAAAGTCTGCACTTCGTCACCTCGTACTTAAGGAGAAGAGTGTCCCACGTCCATATATTTCTGGCGGCCGCTTCCGCGAAGACGAGTTGTCGGAAAAGGGCCAGATCATCGAGGCCTTCTCTAGCATCGGCGGCAATGCACGTTGGCAAGAAGCGATACGTGCGTATGAAGCGACACGCGACCACACACTCATTGAGAGGGTCTCCGATGAAATGTGTTCTGCGTTCTGGAGGGAGCATGCGGTGCTTGAATTTTTCTCCCCCGCCCCACTCTTCTCATATTTCAATACAAAGAAACATAATGTGCAGTTGGTAAGTGCGATACTGACCGAAAAAGAAACTGGGCTCTCTGAGCACGAGATCCGTCACGCATACCGCTCCATCCCAGCATAAATAATATGAACGAGCAGGATTACCACATTGCAATTATCGGCCCAGAGAAGGTAACCACCGGATTTAAAGCTCTTGGTGTAGACGTTTTTAACGCAGAGACGGGCGAGCAGGCGGTCAATGCGATAAAAGAGCTTCGTGGCACAGCCGAA
>CAYGEV010000066.1:0-2737 GCA_964349035.1 uncultured Candidatus Saccharibacteria bacterium | reverse complement strand
CCTTGAGGTTTGGAGTGATGACGTTCACCCCGCGGTAAAACTCCGCAGGCCGGTACTTCGGGTCGACGAAGACCGGGACACGGGAACGAAGGACGTATTCGAACAAACTGCCTGACCCTCCCGTTACCACTCCCTTCTGGTAATCGGATACAATCAGATTCCCGGAATTTCCGAGCACTTCATCGATCGCGCCGGCGAGCTGGACCTTCAACTGCTTCTCGACGGGACCGCTTATGAACTCACGCTTCTCGCGGTCAACTCGCAGAAGGGCGACCCCGCCGCTTAGAAAGCGGGTCTTCACGGTGGTTGGCCGTGAGGGATCGATGACAAGGAATGCCTCGATGGTATAGCGGCCTTGCTCGACGAGCTTATGGCGCAGCATCTTGGCATTCTCGTCGTCGCCCGTGACGCCGACCAAGAGTGCTCGACCCCCGAGCCGGGCGATGTTAAGGGCGACATTCGCCGCTCCCCCGAGCCGGTACTCGGTTTTGGTCACCCACAATTTCAATCCGGGAGGCTCGGGTGAGTCTTCCTTCATGCAGTGCACGAATTCGTCAAGCATGACGTCGCCTAAGACGACGACGGGTTTCTCGCGGGCTTCTTTGAGAAGGTCAGCCACGCGGGCGCAAGGTAGGGTAGTCTGTTGTTGCCTCACGGGGAACCTCCTGATTCCTAGTCCGAATTTCTAGTCTGAACTCTATAATCGGAGAAGAGGTGTATCGGTTACTTATGAGACGGAGAAAAGAAAAGAGTCTAAAGCGGTTACGGACACAAAATCTGGAATGATAACATCAGCTCCCGCCTTGATAAGTCTTTCTCTCTTCCAGGGGTTCACGCCTGCTCGTGTCGTCTCGTTACTTGCAACGCCGATAGCAATCGCGCCATGGGCTTTTGCTTCCTGCATTTCCACGTATCCATCGCCGAATACGACAAGGTTCTCTCCAGAAATATTTGATTCCTTGAGGATGCGTTCGATAGCAATCTTTTTTGAGAACGTAAGGTAGGCATCTTGTGCTCCCCATATTTCTTTAAATAGCGAATCAATGCGAAGCAAGCGCGCCTCTTTAATAACGAATGGTTCATCGGTACCCGAAGCCAAGTAGCAGGAAACACCTTTTTCCTTGAAAAGGGCGAGTATGGAACGGGATCCAGGCACCATATACTGATCGGGGTCCATCGCACCGGTTTCAAATTCCGCTAGCCGGGACTTAATGTGTTCGTTAATCAGCTGAAGGTACTGGTGTTTATATTCAAGAGCACTCTTTGCCTTACCTCCCCTTTTTTCAATCTCTTCGACGAAACGAAGCATCTGGTACATTGTCTGTTTTCCCGTCAGCTCATTGACGTACTCGGTGACCGCATGCTTGATTTCCTCTTTTCCTCCATGCGCAGGAGCCTTCAAGATCTCATTCACCATCATCCCAACCATTATTTTTTGCCATCCTTCACGGATAAGGGAGACAGTGCCGTCAAAATCAAAGAGCGCATGCGTAATGCGCGAGGGTTTTAATTTTTTGTTGATTATTTCAAGAGTGTCCATACCTAGGAGCTTCCTGGTGTAGCTCTTTCTGTTTTCATCTCCCGCTTCTGCTTACCGGCAGAGAAAAAACTAACCGAGTGCTGTGCGTATTTTTTCTGCATTTACAACGAGGTTGTCCTTGTTTCCCGGAGTATTTTTTGGATCAGGATAAAGCCAAATGTGGGCATGGTGAACCTCTTCTCCTTCTACCTTCGAATGAACCATATCAGTGCTGAACGCTTTCTGTATTGCCCGAGCAACATCACGCGCTTTCTCAAAATAGGTTCCTATATCCGGAACATCCCATACCCAGCGATAGTGCTGTTTTGGAATAACCAGGGCGTGCCCTGGCGCGCGTGGTCGGATATCCATAAAGGCAAGATAGTCAGCGTCCTCGTATATTTTTATCGAGGGAATTTCTCCTCGCGTGATTTTGCAGAATACGCAATCTTGTTCCATGGGAGACAGTATACCCCGTAGTGAATTTTGGCATAGTTGCCCTGTCTCTAAGTAAAGCTTTCCGGCTATACTAGAAATGAAATTCACTGTCCGCTGTTACAATAACCGTCGCAACGAAGAGACAATGCCAAAATCTACTACGGGGTATAGCAATGTTACAATAATTGGCGATGGAAAGTGAAAAGACTGTCTCCGAAAGGTTTGACGGCAAAATGGTGTTAGCTCAGTACCCTCGGCTTCTGCAGAGGTTGCTTCTTGCTCGGGGGATTACTACCGAGGAAGCCGCAGAACTGTTTCTCAAGCCTGACTACGAGCGCGATCTGCACGACCCGTTTCTCATGCAAGACATGGAGCGCGCGGTTGCGCGGATCCTCGGCGCAATGCGAAGCGAAGAGACTATTGTGGTCTACAGCGATTACGATTGCGATGGAATCCCAGGCGGTGTCATCCTCCATGATTTTTTTAAGCGTGTCGGTTACCCACGCTTCACAAACTACATTCCGCATCGCCACAGAGAGGGGTATGGGCTCAACCGTGCTGCCCTTGAAGGTTTTGCGGAGAGTGGCGCGTCACTGCTCATCACGGTTGATTGCGGAACAACCGACATCGAAGCAATTGCGCGTGCGAGGGAGATCGGCATTGATGTTATCGTAACGGATCATCATCTGCCGGGAGAAGCGGGCTTACCCGATGCCTATGCCGTTTTGAATCCGCATCGAGAAGGGGAGACCTATCCCTTTCGGGAATTATGCGGCAGCG
>CAYGEV010000065.1:0-2879 GCA_964349035.1 uncultured Candidatus Saccharibacteria bacterium | reverse complement strand
AATAATTGCAAATGTTGGGATAAGGATGAGTCCGGCGAGGAGTCTCGGAATAGGCCGAATCTCGTATGTGTCTCGCTTGGCGCCCTGTGCTGCCGAGGTGAGAGATTGGAAATTTGGTTTTATAAGCCAAAGACTGAACCAGAGCTCTTGATGCGAGAATGGCTTATATACTGTGTATATAAGCCATTCCACGCTCTCATCTGTATCAGTCGATAGGGGAAGTATAGCCCAAACAGCCCCAAAAGCAACCTAATCTTAGGGTGCCTGTGGAGAGCGGTTTCTGAGGTATAGTCGAGAGATGCAGTATCTTGAAGGCCTCAATGACGCTCAAAAACATGCGGTACTCGCAACTGAGGGCCCTATTTCAGTGCTTGCGGGAGCCGGAAGCGGAAAAACGCGGGTGCTCACCTCGCGCATCTCACACTTGGTGCGCCAGGGAGTTGAGGCAGACAAGATATTGGCAGTCACCTTCACCAACAAGGCGGCTAGAGAGATGCGTGAGCGCGTCCGCGCCCTTCTTGGTGGCGAAGGTCCATTACCGTTCGTAGCCACCTTCCACGGGCTCGGGCGCGAACTACTTGAGAGTTATGGAAGTGTCATTGGGCTACCTCGCTTCTTCTCTGTCTATGACCGCGACGACTCGGAGAGGATTATCAGTGTGGCTCTCAAGGCGCTTGATGTGGATACTAAAGAACTGTCTCCGCGCGCGGTGCTCGGGCGTATCTCGCGCGCGAAAGGGGAGGGGATGCGCTCACAAGAGTTTTATGAGAAGCACGGTAAGGGGAGCTTCGGCGGGAGGATCACCGCCGAAGTCTGGCTTCGATACGAGAAGGATCTCAAGGCAGAGAAGGCCCTCGACTTCGACGACCTGATTGCTCTGCCTGTGCGCTTGCTTGAAGAGCATGCAGAGGTGAGAGCTCTCGCGCAGGAGCGCTGGAAATATCTCCATATCGACGAGTATCAAGACACGAACGCGATTCAGGGCAAGCTCGCGAGTATTCTGAGTGAAAGGCATAAGAACATATTTGTTGTTGGAGATATTGACCAATGTCTTGTTGCGGGAACGAAAGTGACACTTCCTGATGGTTCAACGTGTCCCATTGAAAAGCTCCACAAGGGAGAAATGGTGCTTTCAAACTACGGCCGGGGTCACATGCGCGCCGCAAAGATAACTCGCACAGTGACAAAACGAGCAAAGGCACTTGTCCGCATAAGTACCGAGAGCGGAAAAACCCTTACCAGTACGCCAGAGCACATTCATTTTGCTGGGTATCAATTGGGCATCGCCCCACAACTCTTTTTTACGTACCTTATGCACCGGAAAGGTAAGGGGTGGCGCATTGGAGTTTCGCAAACATATACCAAAGGGCAACGGAGGCCAATGTTAGGATTTCGTCAGCGATGCATTCACGAGCACGCTGATGCGGTGTGGATTGTGGGTACGCACGGGAGTACGCAAGAGGCGCGTATGCATGAATATCGAGTCTCTCTTTCTTATGGTATCCCAACACTTCCGTTTATCGCTCGCAAAGGAAGTGTTGGTGGGTATGTGCACGACCAAGCATCGCTCGACGCAATCTTTTCTTCAATTGATACTGAGCAGGCAGCACAGCGTCTACTCAGGGACAAGGGTCTCTTAAAAGAATATCCACATCATCGTGCACAGGCGACGCGAAGCGACCGCAGAAATCTTGTGATTACGCTCTGCGCAGAGTCTCGCGGAAAGACGCCGATGCATCGTATCTCTATGGTGGGGAGCGATAGTGAAGGTAAATTAGTACTTGAACGCGCTGGATTTTCTGTTCGTCCTGCAAAGCCGAATAGCAAGAGCTGGCGATACGAAACAGTGTGCAAGGATTACGGAGAGATTGAAAAGAGAGTCAGAGAAATGCAAAAAGTCTTTCCTTATCTGCATATTGTAAGGACAGCACGACTTGCAGGGAAAGATATTCCTGCGGGGGAGACCAGCACACTCCCCTTTCTTCCAGCGGCGAGCGTTTTACCGGGCATGACGTTGTTTGGGGCACGTGGAGAGATTGAGCGTGTGCAGGCAGTGGAGCATATTCAAGCAGAGAAGTCGGTATACGATATCGATGTTGAGGGCACGCACAATTTTATTGCAAATGGCATCACGACCCATAATTGTATTTATACGTGGCGCGGAGCGACAATAGAAAACCTGCTCGAATTTGAGAAAGCTTATCCAGAATCACAAACTATTATTCTGGAACAGAATTACCGCTCGACGAAGAACTTGGTCGACGCAGCAAACGCGGTGATAGAGAAAAATAAAAATAGAAAAGAAAAGATCTCTACAACGCAAAATGTGTCTGGTGAACCAATTCACATTCAGAGTTCTTATACCGCAGAAGGCGAGGCGTTTTTTGTTGCACAAAAAATACACGAATTATTTGCAGATGGGGTGGCGCCCGAGGAGATTGCAGTACTCTTCCGTACCAACTTCCAGTCGCGCTTGCTTGAAGAGGCGCTGCTCCGTGCGGGGGTGCCGTACAAGCTCCTTGGTACCAAGTTCTTCGCGCGTAAGGAGGTGAAGGACGCCCTCGCGTGGATGCGCCTCGCGATGGACCCCTCGCGCGAGGCAGACAAGCTCCGCGCCGCAGGTGCACCAGCGCGTGGTATCGGTAAGGTGACGCTCGGCAAGCTTGCTGCGGGGCAGCGCGACACGCTGAAGGCGGGTGAACTTCTTAAGGTGGAAGCGTTTGAGCGCATTGTTGCAGAACTTTCGCGCGCTACAGAAACACTTCCCCCATCCGAATTTGTAAAGTTAGTAATAGAAAAGAGTGGAATGAGGCGCGCGATGTATGAAGAGGGGCGTGCTGAAGACAGGGAGCGGTTTGAAAACGTAGAGGAGCTCGCCT
>CAYGEV010000064.1:0-2933 GCA_964349035.1 uncultured Candidatus Saccharibacteria bacterium | reverse complement strand
CTGCTACTTTTTTCCTAAAGTCGATATCTTTCCCACGTACCATACGCACACGCGGGAGAATCTCGTCAGTAACAATCACATATAGAAATGTCTTATCGTCCTTCCCTTCCACGTTTGCTTTAGGCTTATGCTTCTTGATAAGTGCGGCCTCTCGCACAAGCGCCTCAAGTACTGTAGGAGTTGTCTCAAAGGCGATACGATCTGCCCTAACAACCATATCAACCACGCGTGGACCACGCGTCGCTATTAAGTCATTATCGAAATATGAACGCACCCTGTCTCGCAGGTTCGTCGCTTTGCCAACGTATAGGACAGTGCGCCCGCGCTTAAAGAGATACACGCCAGGGACGCTCGGTAGATCATCACGTACATCACGCAGTTCCATACAGAAACCTTACCTTACTTCTTACGAGAGCGTGGCGCGAGCACTCCTCTTAAATACTCTCCAGTGTAAGATCCTTTCGTATCTACCACGTCTTCAGGAGTGCCCTTGGCTACTACAACACCACCGCCTGTCCCTCCGTCTGGGCCGAAGTCAATAAGATAATCTGCACTTTTTACTACATCGAGATTGTGCTCGATAACCACTACGGTGTTCCCGCGCGCGACAAGCTCCTGCAGAATCTCCGTAAGCTTGCGCACGTCCTCGTAGTGGAGCCCTACCGTCGGCTCGTCGAGAAGATACAGCGTCTTCATCGGCATGGAGCGATAAAGCTCGCTCGCAATCTTGACCCGCTGCGCCTCGCCTCCCGAGAGAGTCGTCGCGCTCTGCCCAAGCGTGAGGTATTCAAGTCCCGTGGCGTTCAGTGCTTCCAAGCGTTCGGCAATAGCCGGAATGTCCGCAAAGAATTTCGATGCTTCTTCAATCGTCATCTGGAGCACATCGTGGATATTTTTTCCGCGATAGGTGACTTCAAGTGTCTCTTTCATAAATCGCTTCCCTTCGCAAATGTCGCACGTCACGTAGACGGTCGGCAAGAAGTGCATCTCCACCGCAATAGAGCCGTTGCCCTGACACGCTTCGCATCGCCCGCCAGGCACATTGAAGGAGAAGCGTCCTGGCTTCCACCCGCGCGCGCGAGCTTCAGAACTTGCTGAGAAGAGGTCGCGGATGTGAGTAAAGGCTCCCGTGTAAGTAGCGGGGTTCGAGCGGGGCGTGCGCCCAATGGCTGACTGGTCGATAAGCACCACACGACCCAGGTATTCGGTACCCGTAAGCCCCGCGACATGCTCGAGCTTTGCCTCGCGCTTGGCGAAGCGCGCCGAGACGTTCTTGTGCAAAATATCGTAGAGGAATGTCGACTTCCCGCTTCCCGAGACACCCGTGACACACACGAGCTTCCCGAGTGGGATATCGATATTTTGATTCTTCACGTTGTGGAGCGTCGCGCCCTTCACTTTAATCCACCCCTTTTCACTCGTGCGACGCTCAGGCACGGGTACTTCAAGGTCGCCACGCAAGTACGCGAGCGTGAGCGACTTGCTCTTGGTAGCTGGAGCGAGAAGCTCGTCGAGCCAGCCACTCTCTACCACTTTCCCGCCGTGCACCCCCGCGCCCGGACCGATGTCTATCAAATAGTCTGCCGAGAGAATCGTCTCTTCGTCGTGCTCAACAACTACAATGGTGTTACCAAGATCTTTGAGTACCAAAAGTGTTTTAATAAGGCGGTCGTTGTCGCGCTGGTGGAGCCCGATCGTCGGCTCGTCGAGCACGTAGAGCGCTCCCGTGAGTCCGCTCCCAAGCTGGGAGGCGAGGCGAATCCGCTGAGCCTCGCCTCCCGACAAGGTCGCGGCTGAACGATTCAAAGTGAGGTAATCAAGACCCACGTTCAACATAAATGTGAGTCTACTCTCTATTTCTTTGAGTATTGGAGCGGCAATGTCGAACTTCATATCGGAGAGCTCAATAGAGTCTACAAACTCTTTCGCTTCGCGAATCGACATATTGGTAAAGTCGACAATACTTTTCCCTAAAACATTTCCTTCGGAAATGTTCGGGCGAGCACTCTGCTTTTTCGCAGAGTGCTTTAGCCGAGATTGCTCACTCTTCAGAAATACACGCAGCGCCTCAGGGCGCAAGCGCTTGCCCTCACACACAGGACACACCTCTTCAGAGAAGAGCGATGCGGTGCCGAGCCCGTTACAGCTCGGGCACGCGCCGTACGGGGAGTTGAAGGAGAAGAGGCGTGGCTCCACCTCAGGGAAGGACGCGCCGTCTTCAGGGCAGATAAACTTCGAGGAGAGCGTCTCGAGTGTGCCGTCGGCGTGCTTAATCTTCACCAAGCCGTCAGACTGCTTGAGTGCGAGCTCGAGCGCCTCCGAAAGGCGTTCACGCGCGCTCGCGGTCGAGCGCGCGAATTCCGACACAAATATCGAGTCAACCACCGCATCAATATCGTGACGCTTGTTTCTATCAAGCTCAATTTTTTCGCGAAGCGCGTATATCTTGCCGTCAATCACCACGCGCTCAAACCCCTTCCCAAGCAGGTCGTAGAGGAGCTGATAATACTCGCCCTTGCGCCCCACCACCACCGGCGCATATATCGTCACCGCTGTCTTGTCTATCGCCACGCCCTTCACGCTCTCGCTCGTACCAGCGCGACGCGCCTCAACGCGCGCGAGCACCATCTTAATCATCTCTTCTTTTGAGAGGCGGACAATCGGCACATCGTGATGCACGCAGTACGGCTGACCCGCACGCGCGTAGAGCACGCGAAGGTAGTCGTAAATCTCGGTCACCGTCGCCACGGTTGAGCGTGGGTTGTTAGAGCGACTCTTCTGATCAATAGAAATCGCGGGAGAAAGTCCGGTAATCTCGTCGACGTCTGGCTTCGCCATTTGGTTTAAGAATTGCCGTGCGTACGCCGAGAGCGACTCCACATACCGGCGCTGACCTTCTGCAAATATAGTGTCAAACGCGAGTGAAGATTTGC
>CAYGEV010000063.1:0-3164 GCA_964349035.1 uncultured Candidatus Saccharibacteria bacterium | reverse complement strand
CATTACAAAAACACCCCGAAAGGGTGTTTTTGTGTTACCGTATTGGTATGCGCCCCGCTATCATAATTGGTTCGTTATTTTTGGTCGCGATCGTATCTTGTTTCTTGGGATTTTGGATTGGGCGCCATGAAGCCCCTTTTCTTTCGAAAGAAATAGTGCCGGAAGTTCTCATCGTAAACGAAGTTACTCCCAACCAGATTACGCAAGGCACTTTCCAATCAGACACAAATGAATTGTGCCTCGTTCCCGTAGAGAAGGAATCTACGTACGCAGGGTCTGTTTCTCAGTATTATATAGAATGCTCGGTTCCTGCAGGGAAGGATAGAAGCCGGTCCATATATTTCTTGAACAGAGTTGCGTCAGAAGATAGTGGTTTTGAGGTACTCAAAGGTAGGCTTGAGCCAATGAAGGGGTATATTAACTATAGTTATGCGAAGACTTCTTATGATGTCTTCTATGAGGGAAAATCGCTAAATGATAGTTTGTCTAACGCTGGTCGGCCTAGAATGTCAGAAATTGATATCCTTTCATTTCGTCCAATTGAGAATGGTCAAGGCCACCATTCTTATGGGGCTGACGGCGTGCGTACCTTTTTCCAAGATAAAATAATTGAGGGTGCGAGTCCCCACACGTTTCAGATGCTGTGGCGGACAATATATGAGGGCTGTGGTGATGCCACATACAGTAAAACCTCTTTTCTGGTTTATTACTCACAGTTTGGTTTAGGAACGACCATTGTTCCTGATGCGGATCCTGCAACCTTCGAGTCCCTTATAAATGGCTACGGTAAGGATAAGAGGGGGTATTACAAAGGAGCGCAGTACATTGGCCCAACACTGGACTCAAGCAAACTTGAGTGTGCATATGGGTAGGAGAGGGTTGGGTGGAAATAAAAGGAGATTTTTGGTAGTATCGAGGTAACGGGGGAGTAGGAGCGAATTCCAACTCGCAATCGTATGCCGTATCGGCGCAGACGCCTTAGGCATACAGCTTGCTCACTCGCCGAGAACATATCTGAAAGAAGACTTTCAATATGCTCTGTCTCGTTCGCAAGCGTAGCTCAGTTGGTAGAGCACCCGACTGATACTCGGGCGGTCGTAGGTTCGACCCCTACCGCTTGCACAGAGAGCGCCATTTTTTGTAGCTCAGTAGTAAGTCGTAGGAACAGCTTTCATTGTCGTTCGCTTCACTCAGCTTGTAAGCGTTGCTTGCACGCTTCCTCCTGCGTCGTTCGGCGGGAATATAAGTGCAGACACTTTATTCCACCTCACTCCTTGTAGTAGATCACCCGACTGATACTCGGGCGGTCGTAAGTTCGACTCTTACCGCGCGCACAAAACGCAGTATCGCTTCAAGGTATACTAATGATATGCAACAGACAGGGAGCATGTTTATACTTCTTGCACTTATAGCAACAGGTGTGTTTTTTGTCGCAGAAGAGAGGGCTACTCCAGCAGGGTCTCTCTCTGGAGTTTCTTCCGTACCATTTGTTGAGCTGTCGCGAGGTCAGCACGCACAGATCACGTCGCGAGTTAATTACCTTATTACTTCCGAAGAGGGTCTTACAGAGCTGTGGAAATTACTTGATTCAGATTCTCCAGCGCCGGCTATAGACTTCTCCTCACGTTCTGTGGTCGCCGTCTTTGCAGGAGAACAGGCGACGGGAGGACACGAGATTTCGGTTACGAAGATTGAAGACGGCTCTTTACGTACTGTAGTGGTGGCGCGCACGATGTCGAGTGACGGTTGTATGGTGAGGCAGTCGCTCACCACCCCCTATCAGGTTGTCGAGATACCCGCTACCACCCTCTCGTTTACGCATACTGATGTCCTTGTGACGAAAGAGTGTGAGTAGTGCGTAAGCTCACAAGATGCGTTACGATGCGCGTATATGGACGCCTCCGCACACTTCCGTGGGAAGAAGATTACCCTTATGGGGCTCGGCCTTCTTGGGCGAGGCATGGGCGACGCTCGCTACTTAGCAGAATGCGGAGCAGAACTTATTGTTACTGATCTCAAGTCGAGAGAACAGCTCGCTTCTTCTATAGAAGTACTGAAAGACTTTTCCAATATCACCTTTGTCCTCGGCGAGCACCGTCTTGAGGACTTTAAGGACCGTGATTTGATTATCAAGTCAGCAGGCGTTCCACTCGACTCGATATATGTCGCAGAAGCAAGAAAGAACGGCATTTCGGTGCGCATGAGCGCTGATCTTTTTATGGAGATTTCAGAAATCAAAACAGTAGGCATCACGGGTACACGAGGGAAGTCCACCGTGACGCATATGGTGCATGCGATTTTGCAGGAAGCAGGTAAGCAGGTGCTCTTGGGTGGAAATGTGCGCGGGGTTTCTAACCTCGCTCTTCTTAGCGAGGCGACGCCAGAACATACCGCCGTGTTCGAACTTGATTCGTGGCAGTGCCAAGGGCTCGGCGAAGTGTCGCTCTCCCCGCAGGTGGCTGTCTTCACCACCTTCTTTCCAGACCACACCAACTATTACAAAAATGATCCGGGCGCTTATCTCGCAGACAAGGCGAATATATTTTTATATCAAACACCAGACGACACATTGGTAATGGGGAAGCAGTGTGCACCGATGCTTATCGAGGCATTTGGCGAGCATATTGTAGCGCGTACCGTGATCGCGGATGAGTCGAAGCTTCCAGACGATTGGGAACTCAAGATCCCTGGTGAACACAATCGCTACGACGCTGCGCTCGCGCTCGCTGCCGCTCGCGCGCTCGGCGTAGACGATGCAGATAGTCGCAAAGCACTTGAATCATTTACCGGTGTGCCAGGACGCCTCGAGCTTGTACGAGAGGTGGACGGAGTAAAGATTTACAACGACACTACTGCCACTACGCCCGAAGCGACGCTTGCCGCGCTTCGGGCGGTGGGCACGGAACACACGGTGCTCATTATGGGAGGCGCAGATAAGGGTCTTGATATGAACGCGCTCCTTGTGGAAGCCCAGAACGTAAAACGCCTTATTCTTCTTGCGGGCACAGGAACCAGCAAGATACTCGAATGGCTCCCAAACGCTTCTGTGTACGACAACTTGAAAGATGCGGCGGCGGAGGCGTTTCGTTGGGCCGTCTCGGGGGACAACATTCTTTTCTCTCCTGCCTTCGCTTCGTTCGGAATGTTTACCAACGAGTACGATA
>CAYGEV010000062.1:2670-3181 GCA_964349035.1 uncultured Candidatus Saccharibacteria bacterium | reverse complement strand
GCCCCACTGGTCCGCAAGGACCTGCCGGCCCGTCTGGTCCTCCGGGATCTCCTGGACCGCAAGGGCCTGCCGGCCCCGCTGGTCCCGCTGGTCCGCGGGGGCCTGCTGGCGACAACAACCATCACTGACGCTCTTCAACTTCGCGGCCAGCCCCACAAGGGCTGGCCGTAACTATTTTCAAGTCCCCGACTTCTCGTCGGGGATTTTCTTTTTATATACGTATCAAAATATTCTACAAACGCTGAGTGCTACCTCCTGTTACCAAATGTGGCTCGGTGAAAATCATCCTGTCTGCAATAACGAACAATCCGAGCATCAGCGCCATAAGAGAAACCGCAATCGCGATATGCCCCACATGATGCTTTTTAATTTCAATCCCTGTACGAGCCAAGAGTCCCACCAAGATAACCAGCCCGAGGAAGTAATATGCGTAACGAAGCGTCGTCTTCGGAGCACTCACCAACGGCCCCCAAAACGGATTGAACCGGTTTGCCAACCCGATCTTCGAGGG
>CAYGEV010000062.1:0-2660 GCA_964349035.1 uncultured Candidatus Saccharibacteria bacterium | reverse complement strand
ATTGGAGTTGCAGCTGCCGTCTGCAAAGAATCTTTCCTCACCACAGTATGTGCCTTCGGAGAATCTTTTTTGGGTACCGGCGCATCAACAGACGCACCAAGCACTTGTATCGCCGGAGTTTCTGTCGTCGCTAACGCCACTTCTGTAGGATTTGCGGCCGTCGTTAACGCACGGATACTACCCGAAGATGCCCTGCTTGCTGTTGGAGTACCAAACATCTGCACCACAAAAGTAGTCGAACGACCTTGATATGTCCCCTGAGCCGTGGCAATGCCGATTTCAGTGAAGCGCTCATTCATCAGATTGGCGCGATGTGTGGGTGACGCGAGCCACGCCCGCTCCACATCCATAGAGTCTGAGAAATCTGCAGCCAAATTTTCTCCGGCATACGCAAACGAATATCCGGCACGTTTAAACCAGTGCCACGAATCAAATCCTTCCGGCGATACATGAGCGAAGTAGCCTTTCGCGGCCATATCATCTGCCTTTGCCTGCGCCGCTGCAACGAGTATCGGATTCACACGAAGCGTTCCTACGTTTGCTGAAGCTCTATCTGCATTAGCAAGGTCTACCAACACCGCTGAGATGACAGCTGCGTACTGCGAGCTATGTAAAAATACTTGTGAGAGCGAGGTGACTGAAAAAAGCGCTACTATCAATACTGCAAGCGCAGCTTCAGCGCCGAGCCGCATCGGCAAAAAACTTTGTCGTTTTGCGAGAGGATATTTTGAAGGAATCTTTTTCTGCATACTCTTATCTGCAATTATATCATCTCAAGAGCTTCTCTATATAAACTTTCTTGATGAAAGTCTATTGATACTGGATGAAGATTGGGCGGGGATTTAAGTTAAGCAGCTCCTCTGGGGTGAGTAAGCGGGTACTTGGCGGCTTCATATCATTTTTATAGAAAAGCTTGAATCCGGTAAATTGCACCGGCTCAGAGGCAATAAATGCACGGTAGGTATTCAGCTTTTTCGCTGGCGCCCCCCAGCCATCCATATCCATAATTATTTGCACTTCGGGCAAAGGTTTGATGTTCTCATAATGAGTAACCATCGGCTGAGTAAAGCGGTGCACTACCAGTATCTTCGGCGGTAACTTGTTTTCACGGACAATATTCGCGAGGTACTTCATCGCGTAATTTATTTCCACCGCATCCAATGCCCCAATGATTGTCCCCGGAACAGCTCCTCCTTTCATCGCAAATTCTGGATCAAGCGCCAAATGCACATTCGGGAGCTTCCAATATTTTTCAAGAAGTGGGAGCTCGGTTTGCAGAGTGCTCCCCCCAAGCTGAATATCGAGAATGACAATACCGTTTACTTTGCGAGCAAGCTCGAGCGCGCGGTCAATCTGGCTATCGGGCATTCGTAAACGATACAAACCTTCCTTTCCGGGAAGCTCCTGCGCCGTCACATCAATATATTCGATTGCGGGAATAACAGGAGTAGTCGGGTCTGCCGCCTCCCACACCGCGATTTCCGCTCTCAACTTTGCCAACATCTCCTCTTCTGGGTATTGCCCCAAGACACCCATCCCTTTGGAATAAAAGTTCCCGTAATAGGCGATGATGCGATTGAATGGCAAAAGGGCACCAGCATTTGGATATGCCGCTTTTGTCGGCCAAATACGCGGAGGAGTTGAAGTCGCCGTTGAGGTGGCGAGTGACGCTGGATTATTAGCCAACTCCCAGAGCTTCGCATCATACGCAGCCGTATCTAAAACCGGTGCCACTATTTGTTTAGAAGATTCAGCTACATATTGCACCTCAAATGCATCGCCGAAGCTTACATACGCAAACCCACCGACCGCAGCGGTTAATGCGAGGCCTAATACTCCTGCATGCGAAGTCTTGATGCCACTAATTGTATGATCAAATATAGACATGGCGCTCTAAAAGATGCCTCAGTCTACCACAGAGCGCACCGGAGCAAACTAATCCTTCACACAAAGCCCGCCGACATCACCAAATGGCAGGGATGATTTGGGGTCAGGAGCACAGCGGTAGCCTGGTACACATTGCAGAGCTGTTGCGGTATTGCCACCACAGCGCTCGCCCGCCATAGCGACACTCGGGACAAGCTCATTTCCTGATACTTTCAAATATTTAGAGACTCCAACTGAAGGCTGCACTGTCATAGCCTCCCCCTTCTTCCTTTCGGCGTAGTTTACGATGATAGAGCCATCGCGCCATTCTGTCGTCTGCGGAGCAATTCTGTCTCCCAAGAGTACTCCATTAGTCCCTTGATACCCCGTGTCCGTCTTCAGTGCCGCGACGACGTAATAGAATGTCCCGCTCCCCCCTGTGTTTTGTGTCAGAATAAATGCAACATCATCTTGCCCATCTCCATTTAAATCACCCACTGCTTCATTCCCAAAATACGTCGTGATGACTTTAGACGCAGAGCTGGTAGAAATCTCCACTTCGACCCTTCCCTGCACGAGGGTCACCGCCACCCCTTCAATACTGTAGGTGGCATCCTTATATGACGTCGTCGTCGCGACACTCTCCGAAGGAGCTGCGGCTGGCGGCGTAGTCGAAGTGCCCCACATATACAAACCAAGCCCGATAAGTAACACAATAATGACGACACCAACACTAGTGTTTTTCATATACCATAATTCTATCACAACCCAAAAACCAGCATGGAGCTGGTTTT
>CAYGEV010000061.1:2911-3230 GCA_964349035.1 uncultured Candidatus Saccharibacteria bacterium | reverse complement strand
GTGGTAGGCGGATCGAGTGGAAAACAGTTGGCGGCCATGTCGGTGTGGCGGGAAATGTCCGTTGCGATGAGATAGCCACCACATTCGCCGACAATCTTCCGCCGAAGCTCTACAGCGGCCCACTCTCTGCATATACCGTTAAAAATATCCTGGAGATCAAAGAGGACAGCACGCTTGCAGACAAAAAAGAATCAGGACGAAATCACAGCAACGCGAAAGCCTATTCGTACGTGAGTCTCGTCGACGGCGTCGTGCAAACCCATAAAACGTGGGCAGAATGCGAAGCACGCGTAAAGGGTAAGAAGGCGCGATATAAAAA
>CAYGEV010000061.1:0-2901 GCA_964349035.1 uncultured Candidatus Saccharibacteria bacterium | reverse complement strand
GCCGTGATGTCGATGTAGATTTACTTCGATGGGACGTGAAAACTCTCGCTTGCTTGAATCTCGGATACGAACGTGTCATCCGTGCATTTGGCAAGTAGGCGAGCAATAGCTGAGTTTTCTCGTCGCGGCCTCAACTCGCTTATCGCAAGACGGATCAGTATCTCTTTTTTGAGAAGACCTTGGTATCGCTGAGATCTGATGTTGGAGCCGTTTTTGTCAAGAAGTTCCTCTTGTTGCGCTTGAATGGCGTAGAGCTCTTTTTCACACATATGGAGCATTTTGCTCTGCTTCCGCATACGCCGTGCTTCGGGATATCCCGCAGCCGATAAGCCGAGTAAGCCTCCCAGGAAGATGAAAAGAACAATAAGGGTTAGGGTTAGTGTCATCGGTATCCTTTCTTTCCAAAAACGTATCACTTTACTACAGGGTATGCAATCATACTGATTATGCGGGACGGTTTTTTCTATACGAGTATTGCGGGTTTTGTCGTCGGTGTGTTCTTGCGCTCGTTCGCTGACGTTGGGGCGGGGCTTCCATGGTTATTCTGCCTGCTCGGGGCGGCTCTGTTTGTCTATTACCTCTTTGTGTCCGGATCTCACGTGAAGCCGGACCCGTCCTATGACGGAAAAGAGCGGGAGAGGAAGGCTTCGCTACTCTTCCTTTCGGTTTTTTTGTGTGCGTTCGGACTTGGGGTGCTCCGATATGACTTTGCTGAACGGACTGCAGTACGGATAAGGTTCGATGTACGACTGAATACAGCTGTAACCTTGGAGGGACATATCGTTGACGAGCCTGACGTGCGCGAGACAACGACGCAGCTTATTCTGAAGACCGAGAATATCAAGGTGCTGCTTATCGTTCCCCATGAACCGCAGTTTCTTTACGGAGACAAGGTAACCGTCTCGGGGAGACTTGAACGGCCGAAGAATTTTGCCGACGAGAAGACGCTTCGCGAAGTGGACTACGTCTCCCATCTTGAGAAAGATAGTATTTTTTTTCAGATGTTCCGACCGAGAATAACGCTACTCGCACACGGGGAGGGGAATGTAATCGTTGAGAAGCTCTTCGCATTCAAGAATGCGTTCATACAGAATATCAATAGCCTAATTCCGCAGCCGCATGCTTCGCTTTTAGGTGGCCTCGTCGTCGGGGCCAAGCAGTCGCTCGGAAAGGAGCTGCTTGAAGACTTTAGGACTGTCGGCGTGATACATATCGTGGTGCTTTCAGGATACAACATCACCATCATCGCCTACTTTATCGAGTGGTTATTTTCGAGGCTCCGGAAAAATCTTCGCTTGGTACTCGCCGCTCTTTCAATGATTCTCTTCGCGCTTATGGTTGGTGCGGGCGCAACAGTTGTGCGCGCCACCATTATGGCGCTTCTTGTCGTGCTGGCACGTTCTACAGGCAGGATCTACGCGGTGACCCGCGCACTTCTTGTTGCGGGTGTCATCATGCTGCTCCATAATCCGAAGATCCTCGTGTTCGACACGTCCTTCCAGCTTTCATTTCTCGCGACGGTCGGACTTATCTATGTATCTCCGTTCGTCGAGCCAAGGGTGAAATGGATCACGGAAAAGTGGCATATGCGGGAGATTTTTGTCGCAACGATAGCGACCCAGCTTTTCGTACTGCCGTTCCTTATGTACAAGACGGGGCTTTTTAGCGTAGTCTCACTTCCTGTAAACCTGCTCATTCTCTCAGCCATTCCGCTCACCATGCTGTTCGGTTTCCTTGCGGGAATGGCTGCTTTTCTCTCGACTCTGCTCGCGCTCCCGTTCGCCTATCTCGCCAATGCGCTCCTTACGTATGAACTTGGAGTTGTGGAGTGGTTTGCCCGCCTGCCCTTTGCCGAGATTGGAGTACCTTATTTCCCCTTATGGCTAGTCGTACTTTGGTATGGCATCTATGCAGTGCTCTATATTGTGTGGCGCGATAAGCAATCAACAGTGGCGTTACAGGGAACTCCTGCTACTATAAGACTTTAGTGAATGCTCCATTAAACGCTTCGTCAATGACTGATGCGGAGATAAGCGCCGCCCTCCTTCAGCACGTGGTCAATGCCTCCGGCAAACGACCAAGTCTTGAGATAACCACCCCCAGAGAGGTGTTTCGTCTCGTAACCGTCGAAGGCCAGGTCCTTCCAACCATCAAAGATGGCCAGTTGGTCTTCATAGCCTTTACAGGGAGAGACCCGATGGGTCGAACCAAGACGTTTATCTGGCCACCTGCCGGAGTTGAGGAGCCCGCGCTTGCCATAACTGCGCTTGAAGTATATGGACAATGATTTGTCCTGTGCGCAGCGCGCTCCGTATCGGTATCACAACTAGCTCTCATCGCACCACGCGGTTTGAGCTAGCATTTTTTACGGAATCG
Source organism: uncultured Candidatus Saccharibacteria bacterium (assembly GCA_964349035.1). Classification (GTDB taxonomy): domain Bacteria; phylum Patescibacteriota; class Minisyncoccia; order Phycocordibacterales; family Phycocordibacteraceae; genus C7867-001. The sequence goes on along the minus strand of CAYGEV010000061.1, from coordinate 525 downwards.
GGATCTATTTTTGGGCATCCTCAAAATTCCTTTCGATAACTGTCCAATTTAAGTTCGCAAAGAAATCTTCGACATATTGTTTCTTGCCGCTCGGCTGATAGTCGAAGACGAAAGAGTGTTCCCACATATCAAGGCCGAGCACCAACGCGCAGTTTTGGAGTTGTCCCAAGTGCTGTTCGTCTATCCACGCATTGAGAAGTTGTTTCGAAACCGGATCGTAATAGAGCATCGCCCAGCCGATGCCGCGGGTGAGTGCAATGGCTTTGAACTCAGCGAGCCATAAGTCAAACGAACCCCAGTTTTCGCCGAGCGCTTTCGCAAGAGCCCCGTCTTGCGAAAGGGCCTTAGGCCCATTCTCAAAACTCCTGAAATACACCTCGTGATTGCGCATGCCGTTGAACTCGAAGCCGAACCGACGGTTCACTTCGCCGAGCGCGTACGCATTCTTTCCTGCCTGCGCAGGCAGGTCCGCGTCCTGTTTAAGCTCCTTTACCTTGTCCAAAATAAGATTGGCGTGCTTTACGT
>CAYGEV010000060.1:0-3305 GCA_964349035.1 uncultured Candidatus Saccharibacteria bacterium | reverse complement strand
GAGTGATTGTATCAGGCAACAAAGGAAAAGTCCCGCGGTCTTACTGCGGGACTCTACTACATCCTGTCTACATCAAATCCATTCTCTGTAGACTGCGGGATTTTTCGGGCGATCCAGGTCATCACCGACGTGACCTTACAGCTCAAGTAAACACTCCTTCCTGGGGAGCACAAAAAGGAGCATTTATATATTATCACATTCAAAGTAGTGTCAAACTACCCTCCGGAGAATAACTTCCTCTTGCGGGGTTTCTTGGCCTTGGGGCCGGTGCCTTCGAGTTTGTAAATCTCGTCGCGGATGAGCGCGGCAGTTTCGAAGTCGAGCTTCTCTACTGCTTCCTCCATCTCTTCCCTCTTACGCGCGATAAACGCCTTTGGGTCGTCTTTGTACGCAAGAGTGTCGAGCACTAAGAGCTCATCTATCGTCTTCTGGTGTTCACTACGCATACTCTCCGCGATATCACGAATCTCTTTTTTGATTGTGAGTGGCGTGATGCCATGCTTGGTGTTATAGGCGACTTGGAGCGTGCGGCGGCGATTGGTTTCGCTTATCGCTTTCTCAAGTGAGCCGGTCATTACGTCTGCATAGAGGATAACGCGCCCCAAGACATTGCGCGCAGCGCGCCCGATAGTCTGGATAAGCGATGTCTCACTGCGTAGAAACCCCTCTTTGTCAGCGTCGAGAATCCCCACCAGTTCTACCTCAGGTAGATCGAGCCCTTCGCGAAGCAGGTTGACCCCCACCAAAATATCGAACCCGCCCCTGCGAAACTTTGTAAGAATATCAATGCGATCAATTGTCTTCACGTCAGCGTGGAGGTATTCTGCCTTCATTCCCTTGTCGCGAAGGAAGCTCGCCAAATCTTCTGCCATCTGCTTAGTGAGTGTGGTTGCGAGCGCGCGAGCGCCACGCTTTATAACTGTTTCTGCTTCTTTAATAAAATCTGCGATCTGCCCTTTGTAATCCGAATTGTGGGACGTCGTACGTCCTACATCAGTTGTAGGACGTACGACGTCCCACATGGGTGCGCCTTCAGAAACTGGACGTACTGTAAGCTCGGGGTCAATAAGTCCTGTTGGGCGGATAATCTGCTCAACAGTCTGCTCTGAATGAGACTTCTCGTATAACCCTGGAGTAGCGCTGGTGTATATAATTTGTCCAACACGTTCTTCAAATTCTTCGAAGCGAAGCGGGCGATTATCGCGCGCGGAGGGCAATCGGAAACCGTATTCGACGAGTGTGTCCTTACGAGACTTGTCGCCCGCATACATCCCACCAATCTGTGGGACCGTCACGTGCGACTCATCAATAATCGTCAAAAAGTCTGCCGTGCCATCTTTCTTGCGAGGGAAATACGCGAGCAGCGTATGCGGTGGCTCACCAGGAGCGCGTCCGTCGAAGTGGCGCGAATAATTCTCAATACCGTTCGTGTATCCGAGCTCGCGTATGAGCGCGAGGTCGTGGAGGGTACGGCGCTTAATGCGCTCTGCTTCAAGTGGTTTCTCCTCGCGCTTAAACTTCGCAAGCTGTTCTTCAAGTTCGAGCTTAATACTCGCAAGTGCTCGTTCACGCTCCTCTTCGCCTGCGACGAAATGCTTCGCGGGGAATACAAACACCGATTCTGGCTGTGCAAGGCGCTCACGAGACACCGGGTCAAGCTTCTCAAGGCGCTCGATACTGTCTTCGTTAAACGCCACACGGTAGAGCACCCTCTCGTTCACCGGCATAAACTCAAGCGAGTTCCCTACCGCGCGCACCTGCCCTGGCTCCACGTCTGCATTGGTGCGCTCAAAATATATCTTGATGAGCTTACGGATCAGCGACGCCCTGTCTTCCTTCTCGCCCTTCACAATCTTTACATGCACCTTCTCGTACTCCTCTGGCGAGCCGAGTCCGTAAATGGCAGAAACCGAGGCAACAATAATTACGTCTTTGCGCGTAAGGAGTGCCTGGGTCGCCGCGTGGCGCAAGCGGTCTATCTCGGCGTTTATCATCGCCTCCTTCTCAATGTACGTGTCTGAGTGCGCAATATACGCCTCGGGCTGGTAGTAGTCGTAGTAGGACACGAAGTAGTGCACCGCATTGTCGGGAAAGAATTCTCGATACTCCTGCGCGAGCTGTGCGGCGAGTGTCTTGTTGTGCGCGAGGACGAGCGTTGGTTTGTCGTTCTCTGCAATCACATTCGCCGCCGTGTACGTCTTCCCGCTACCGGTCACACCAAAAAGCGTCTGGTGACGCATTCCCCTTTTCAGCCCTTCAGAAAGGGCTTTGATAGCCTCCGGCTGGTCGCCAGCCGGCGGAAACGGAGTATGTAGCTTAAAATTTGCCATAGTTATTTATTGTAATACTTCTGCACGAAGTCTGCCCGATACTCATCGAAGCGACCGTCGAGAATGGCTTCCCGCGCGCCCTCAACCAATTTCAAAATGAAGCCGATATTATGCATCGAGCAGATAATCCCGCCCAAGAACTCTCCTGATCTACAGAGATGCGAGACATATGCGCGCGTAAATTGCTCCGTACCCGCAATTGTTGTTTCTGGGTCGAGTGGTGTGTAGTCGGTACGAAATTGTTCATTACGCAAATGGATAATCCCGCGAGCAGTGTAGAGCGAGCCGTGGCGCCCAATGCGCGTGGGCGCCACACAATCAAACAAGTCCATTCCCTGCGCGATGCCCTCTAAAATATCGCCTGGCTCACCGATGCCGAGGAAGTGACGTGGCAATTCTTCTGGCAACTCCCCTACCGCGGCCGAGAGCGCGCCTTGCATGTCCTCTTTTGAAAAAGAGCCTCCAATGCCAATACCATCGAAACCGAGTGATGCGATTTCGCGCGCCGACGCGCGACGCAAGTCCTCGTGCCTGCCACCCTGCACAATACCGAAGATTGCCTGCTTCTCCTTCGCTTCAATATTTTGCCGGTGCGCCTTGAGCGACCGTTCTGCCCACCGGTGCGTACGCTCCATAGCCTCTTTCTGATATTCGTAGGGAGCGGTCGGCGAAGTGCATTCGTCGAAGGCGAAGAAGAGGTCCGCGCCAAGGGCGTGCTGTATCTCTACCGAACGCTCGGGGGTGAAGCGGTGGAGGGAGCCGTCGAGATGCGAGGTGAAGGATACCCCCTCATCGTCTACCACCGCGAGTTGACCGTGCTGGCTTGCGACGCCCTCATCGTAAATCGCCACCGCCTCCTCAGTCGGAGCGTCGCCTTTAGTAAATTTAGAAACGACCTTGCCAAACGCGGCGCCAAGCGAGAAGACCTGGAACCCGCCAGAGTCGGTCATGCTTGGTCCCTCCCACGCCATAAAC
>CAYGEV010000059.1:545-3307 GCA_964349035.1 uncultured Candidatus Saccharibacteria bacterium | reverse complement strand
TGTGTGTCCAATACTTCCGCACACACGAACGTGTCCGAACATTGCGCGCCATACGCGCCGAGGTTTGCGACCACGGCTCCTCCAACAGTGCCGGGCACTCCAGAGAGACACGCGAGACCGTTCAGTCCCTGTTCAATAGTCCATACTACGAAATCGTCCCATACGACTCCTGCGTCGGCAGTTACGAGTGTTCGATCGCCGCGCATGTCGCTCGAGATGTTCTGCATGCGAGATGCGATGACTAATCCGGCGAAACCATTATCAGCTATGACGATATTCGAACCTCCGCCAAGCGCAAATGTTGGGAGCGAGTTCTCACGCGCGAACGCGAGCGCTTCTACTATTTCTTCAACCGATTGTGCAGAAACAAAAAAACGCGCCGCTCCACCCACACCGAGCGTCGTGAAGGGTGCGAGCGGGACGTTTGAAGTAATGCTTCTTGGAATTTTTTTGAAATCTGACTTCATTTCCCCGCTTCTATCTGCTTGATGGCCTCGGCACCGGAGGAAGCGGTCTCTGGAAAGCGCGCGACTGCCGTAGTGATTGTCTTAATCGCATTCGCTGTATCGCCGGATGCATAGTAGACCGATGCGAGTGAGAATAAGGTGTCAGCGCCGGCATTTGGGGCGGCGGCACGCGCCTTAAACAATGCTATGAGTCGCGGCCAATTCTTTGTGCGATAGTACGCGGTTGCCAAAATATCGTTGTCAACGTTTATCGTGCCATACGCATCAATCAGAACTTTGTCGGCGGCGGCGATGTCGCCTGCGGCGATGTCGCCTGCCGCCGCATATACGGCAAGCTCGGTAAACTGTGCACCGAGCGCGTACGCGGTATTAAAATACTCTTGCGCGGCTTTCGTATCGCCCATGTCCCACGCGAGCGCACCTCTTTCGAGCCATATCGACTCCTTTTTCGGCGAGAGCTCGGACGCGGACTGAATCTCCTTGAGAGCATTGGCGCCATCCCCTCCGGTACGATACACGTATGAAAGCTGAAGATGCTCGCGCGCGTCAAGCGGATATGCCGCGACCTGCTTCTGCATCTCGCTCGCGGCAAGCGTGAGCACCTGCTGTTTCATCGCTTCAGTCGCTTGGGCGTCTCGCGCCACTGACGCGGCGAAAGAAACCAGCTGTTCGCGAACTTCTTGTGCGGCAAAAGACGGATGCGCCGCGAGCTCCTGGAACAGCGCTATGTTGGTTTCGATTCCTTTTTGGGATGGCGAAAGAGCGGAGATAAGTTTAGACGCGACTTGCATCCCGGGAACATTCACGAGCCAGACGAGCGCGATAGCGGAGACGGCCGCGATGGGAAGCGCATACGTCGTACCGTCTGCGGCGGAGAGCTCGGGCGCCCTCTCGAGCCGCGCAATCGGTCGCGCGACCTGCGAATCAATGAGCGCAAGGAGCGCGAAGAAATACACATAGGAGTAGAGATTGTCGAATACGAACAGATTGTGGACCGCGTAGCCGACGAGCGCGGCGGTGAGCGCGATACGCTCCGGGCGCGAGAGCTCCGAGCTCCTCCAGAGGAGGACGATGGCCGAGCCGAAGAGCGCGAGATAGAGCAGGAACGCCGGCACGCCTCCCGCGGTAAGCCAGTCGATGAATGCATTGTGCGCCCGGTCGAACCACGGTTCCTGTTTATACAGAGACGGGTCGTAGTATTTGTTGAAGATATAATTAAAACCTTCCTGCCCCCAGCCGACAATGGGACGTTCCCTGACTCCCTGAAACGCCATATGCCAAATAGTGAAGCGCGTCCGACCGTCATTGAGCGAGATGGAAGCGACACGCGGGAGAACGTGATTGCCTTGCACGAACGATGAATTGCGCGCGAGATAGAAACTGCCGACAAGAATCAAAATAAAAACGAATGCGCCCGCCGCGGCGCGGCGGGCGTGCTTACTCGCGGTGAATGCGGTCAGAAATGCCGCGAGTGCGAGACCGAGCACGAGTCCGATTATCGTCCCGCGCGTCTCGGTATAGAAGATGAGTATGCCTTCAAGCATGGCGAGCGCGATAAGGGACCATTTGAGCCACGCGCGGCGTTCTGTAAGCGCGAGCCAGAGCGCAACGAATACACTGAAGAGAAAATAAATCGCGAGATATGCGGAGTTGCCGAGCGTCGCATCGATGCGCGTCGAGCCCTGGTGTATAGCGAGCGAGCCACCGAGTTGCAGTAACGCATAACCGGAAACGATGACTGAAACGCCGAGCGACATCAGGAACCACGTGCGCCACTTCCCCTCCGCGCGGAGCACTGCACCGGCGGCAAAGAAGAAACCGAGCAGATGGACGAGCAGTACCCAGCCCTCCATGCGCTCGAAGTTACTCCAGAACGCTTTCGCGGCGTTCGGCGCGAAAGCGTCGGCGATGAACATCCACACGACAAAGGCGACCACTGCAGCCCCAATCCAAGAGAAACGCGGGCGATATTCTTTATCCAAGAGCGCGAGCACTGCCCACGCAGATACGGCAATCTCGACGAGGATACGAAAGTAAAACGCCTTGCCAGTGATGAAGGGGAAGAAATACGTATTCGCGACGATAAGCGGCATGAGCGGAATGAGAAAGAGCGCTCCGAGCGCCACCCATCGTGCAACTTGCTTTGCTATACCATCACCATTCATGATGAAGCAACTATATCATGTCTGTCTCTGTTATAGATACTGCAATGGCGGCGCAAACTATTACGTGTGTCTTGTGTATAGTGTACCTACATCGTAGTATATGAGTAACAACGTAACCATCATCCGCCCG
>CAYGEV010000059.1:0-535 GCA_964349035.1 uncultured Candidatus Saccharibacteria bacterium | reverse complement strand
AGACATTTTCTTTCGCCGACCTCCACGAGGTGTGGCAATATCGTGAGCTCCTTTTCTTTTTCGTATGGCGCGACCTCAAGGTTCGCTATAAGCAAACAGCGGTCGGCATCGCGTGGGCTATCTTTCAACCCTTTATGGCGATGGTTGTGTTCAGTGTCTTCTTCGGAGCGCTTGCCCACATGCCCTCCGATGGCGTTCCCTATCCTATCTTCGTCTATACGGGACTTCTCTTCTGGCAATTCTTTTCATCATCGCTCGGAGGGGTCAGCGGGAGTCTCATCAGTAATCAGGCGATAGTTACCAAAGTGTATTTCCCGCGACTCATCCTCCCGCTCTCTGTTATCGCTACCAATCTTGTTGATTTTCTCGTCGCATCACTCGTGCTCATCGGACTTATGTTCTACTACGGATTCATTCCAAATCTTGTGGGGCTTCTGGTGCTCCCCCTACTCCTCCTCATCACTTTCCTCGTCGCACTTGGTGGCGGTCTCTTTCTCGCGGCTATCAACGTCAAATATCGCGATGTGCGCTATAT
>CAYGEV010000058.1:0-3432 GCA_964349035.1 uncultured Candidatus Saccharibacteria bacterium | reverse complement strand
GTGCACCCCTTTATGCTCGCAACGCAGTTCCACCCCGAGCTCCAAGCACGCCCGCTCTCCCCGCACCCTTTGTTTACCGAATTCCTCCGCGCAGCTATTTCTAGGAAGAGAAAGAAGTAAAGGTTTAGAAACAGAAGACCGCCTGACAGAAGGGTCTTCTGCGAGGCGGCCAGTTGCGGCTACTCATTCGGATACCAGAACGGATGCCATGTCCACGGCAAGATCTTGTACGGGTACGTGCCGGGGAAGGAAGTGAATCGCGTGATGATCCACTTGTTACGGTCTTTCGTTTCTTGCCATCCGTTATCGAAGCCAATCTGCCAACCTTGGAGTCCCCAGTCCACTCCAATGCGCGTACCGGAAGCCCCACCGGGGCGTTCAAATTTCCAGCGACGGAAACTGAATCGGCACACCGCAAAGTGAATTCGAAGTTTGAAAACTCCCTGCGTTCCAAACGGAGGCCACCTGATAGCGTAGACATCCCAACTGAAGAATCCGTAAATTCTCCAGCTGATGAGCGGACCGATGTGACCATCGAGCAGGAATCCTTCGATTCTCAACCACAGACCCATCATTTCCCTCTGCAGCTGGGACCATCTTTGCTGAATCAGTGCTCTTTGTGCGTTCATCCCAACCTCCTGTGGTGGTGTCGGACTTCAATCCGGAAATTCAAGTATCTTCTTGCCTTCTGCGGACATGATACAAGATTCTTGCTCCTTATCAACCTAAGAGGAGAAAGTAAATCAAGGATAGTTTCTCCCGTCTCCGGTGATAGGTATCGTGTCTCCTAGATATTTCGGTTTTGTATGATATAGGAGGTCAAACACCGCTTTCTCATTGGCGAGCATCTCACGAATATAATTACGGAAGAGAATAGAGCCAGCATCCGCGTTCACCCCATACGCTTGCATACCAAGCTGGCGCGCGATGAAGATGGCGCGGGGCAAGTGGAATGACTGGCTCGTGATGAGTAGAGATGTAACGCCGAAGATATCTCGGGCGCGATACATACTGCTGTAGGTATCAAAGCCCGCATGGTCAAGAAAAATATCTTGGTCGGGAATGCCCTCAGCCAATAGATAGAGGCGGACAGGGTTCACTTCGTTGTGGCTCACGGTGCTGTTGTCGCCAGAGACAAGTATCTTTGATACCTTTCCTTTCTTGTATAACTCAATGGCGATGTCCACGCGGTCTATGAAAATGGGGGCGGGCGCACCGTTCGCGAGAATCGCCGCGCCAGGAATCAACGCGACTTCGGCGCTCGGCGCATCGCTCACCGCATTGTATATATACTGCTTTGTCGTCAGGTGAAAGACGATATTGGTGACGAGTATAAACAGCAGTAAGACAAGTAGACCTATTTCGGCCGCGATCAGCAAGCGTTTCATCCTGCGAGTATACTGCTTCCTGTCATCGGCCGCTTGGGTGGATGAAACTATGCGGAAACGCCGAGGGTTATTACTACTATGTTGGGAAAGATAACACTGCGAATATTCCTTGTTTGTCTTGTGAGTTGTGCGAGCCTGGTCCTCTCTTTTATCTGGGGAGGCGACCCTGCAGAAGTCTATTTCAAAATTGCAGCCACCTTCTTTATCACCGGCCTCGGCTCGTTTCTACTCTGGTTCGTTACTCAGCTCTACAGTCTGCGCGACGCGATTCGTGAACTCCGCGCGGCCCGTTAATCCTAGACTGTCTTAGCGGTGACTACAGCCAGCCCAGCAACAAGGCCTCCGCATCCCGCCTCTGAGCTTTGAGAGCGCTTTTTCTATACGGATAGTCCTCGTCTCAGCTTTCTTTCCAGATATCACCCAGCAAATCCACTCGTTGCGTGCGAGCGGTGTAATATCCTGCCACACTGCTCGTGCAGCAGGCGCTCCGATAAGGGCCTTTTGTAAATCCTTCGGGAGCGAATGCACCACCCCACCAGAGAGTTTTTCTTGGGTCATAAGCCTATTCTATCAAATTGGTACCCGCCGTCTGCTACATGAGAGCATTGAATAAAGCCCGCCAATACCGTATCGTTCACTTATTGCCAGATCGTCTAATGGTAGGACCTCAGACTCTGAATCTGAGTATCTTGGTTCGAATCCAAGTCTGGCAGCCCGCATTAGGATTGAAGTCTTTGCGTAATAGGGGGAAATGGTAGAATAGGGGATATGAACAACCAACCTTCTCTACAAAACTTCCTGCCGTGGCACCTGTCGTGGCTCACGCTTGTGCTTGGAATCTTTACTATAGGAACATTCATCGCGGTTTCTGGGCCTAGTATGCAGTACCCGGTGCCCATGATGGGTAGGGCAGTGATGGAATATTCTACAGGTGGCGGCACGATGGCGGTCCCTCCAACAGCCGCAAGTCAGCCGATGCAGGACGGGTCCTATGATTCAGCGAAAAATACGATGTATTACCCGTATCCATATCCGAATCCTGATGTCCCTGCAAATGATACGCGTGAATTCCTAAAGGTATATTACAACGCATCAATGAGCACTCGCGATGTCCCGGCCCTTACGCGCCGCGTAGAGACGGTGGTGCGCGGATACAACGGCCGCATAGACCAACAGTCCAGCTCCAAGTTGTACGGCTCCATCAGTTTCTCCGTATCAACGAGCAAGTATGACGCATTTCGCTCAGAGCTAGAGAGCCTCGTGGACAGTCGCTTTGTGAGTATCAATATTTCCTCCCAGAATCTTCTCTCCCAGAAGGTGAGCATTGAAGAACAGCAGAAGCAGGCTGACACCACGCTCGCGGACTATAAGACAGCTCGACAGAAGGTTGTGAGCGCCCACACGAGTCTCGTACAGTCGCTTCAGGCACAGATAGACGCGAGTACGCCGGACTCCGCTGGGTGGTTACTGCTGAAGAAGCAGCTCGCGAGCGAGAACGCCGCATACGTTGACCGGCTCGCTAACGCCGATGCAAATATTAAATACGCCCAAGACTGGGCGAAGGCGGTAGAGACCCAAGACCAGACTCTGCTTGAGAATGTCGCGACCGTGACCGGTACCGTCTCTATCCAATGGATAAGCCTCTGGGACAGCGCGCTCCTCTACCTGCCGGGCTATTGGATTCCTGCTATCTTCGTGGTACTCACGGCTCTCTCCTATAGACGCGACCGCCGTCGCGCGTATGAAGCAGGGAATTGAGTGTATCGGGGTCTCGGTTGTCTACTTCTGCCACGACGGGGCGGGCAATGTTCTCCTCGCCAAGCGAAGCGAGAACGCTCGCGATGAAAAGGGGCGTTGGGACATTGGCGGTGGCGCGATTGAATTCGGCGAGAGTATTGAAGACACTGTGCGAAAGGAGATACGAGAGGAATACTCAACCGAGATGAAGAAGCTCGAGTTTCTTGGCTTCCGCGATGTACATCGGGTGAGTGACGGCTCTCCGACCCACTGGGTCGCGCTCGACTTCAAGGTGCTGGTAGACCGA
>CAYGEV010000057.1:0-3477 GCA_964349035.1 uncultured Candidatus Saccharibacteria bacterium | reverse complement strand
ATTCTTGGCTATATTGGCCAGCTTGAAAAGCTTGATGTCTCTGGTGTTGATGTGGGCGCGACGCCTCCCCTCTACAATGTGATGCGCGAGGACGTCGAGCCGTATGCGCCGGGCACGTTTACCGATAGGCTGGTAGCGCAGTTTCCAGCGCGCGAGGGGAACGCGCTCCAGGTAAAGCAGATTATTTCCAATGACTAACACTTCACGGAAATGCACTCGCCGGCAAGCGCTCGGGCCGCTAGGCCAATACTACATGCCGGCAAGTGCATTTCCGTTCGTTGCGATTAGCATATGAAAAAACTAAATGAGCTAACAATAGTGGAGGCGGCGCGCGCGCTCCGCGCGCGCGAGATAACGGTGCGCGAGCTCTTCGATGCATGCGCGGCTGCCGCGCATGCGAAGAATCCCGAGCTGAATGCGTATCTTGAGATTTTCGATGCTGACGAAACTGCTATCGCTGATGCACAAAAGCGCATTGACTCGGGAGACGCGCCTCTACTCTGTGGTATTCCGCTCGCGATCAAAGACAATATTTTAATAGAAGGGAAGGTAGCGAGTGCCGCATCGAAGATGCTCGAGAACTATCGCGCGACCTATGATGCAACGATAATCAAAAAGCTGAAGGAGCAGGGCGCACTCTTCGTGGGTCGTACCAACATGGACGAATTCGCTATGGGCTCTTCTACCGAGCACTCCGCCTACGGCGCTACCAAGAATCCTCTTGATACCTCGCGCGTCCCGGGGGGGTCGTCTGGAGGGTCTTCGGCTGCAGTTGCAGGGCACATGGCGCTCGCGGCGCTTGGGACCGACACGGGTGGCTCTATCCGTCAGCCAGCCGCATTTACTGGACTTGTGGGACTCAAGCCGACCTACGGCGCGGTCTCGCGCTCGGGGCTTATCGCGATGGGTTCTTCGCTCGATCAGGCAGGCCCGCTTACCCACACGGTTGCTGACGCGAAGATTATTCACGAGGCTATCCGTGGCATTGACCCGCTCGACAGCACCACTATTCCAGAAAATCTGTATGCAACACACGCCGTAACGCCATCGCTCCGTATCGGCGTCCCGCGCCACCTGCTAGGTAGTGGGGTCGACACTGATGTGTGTGAAGCGTTTGAGCAGGCGCTCAAGCGCCTTGAGGCGAAAGGGCACACCCTTGTCGACGTCGAGCTTCCCTCAAGCGCGTACGCGCTCGCCGCGTACTATGTGGTGATGCCAGCCGAGGTCTCGACAAATCTTGCTCGACTCGATGGTGTCCGCTATGGGCATTCGGCGAAAGGGAAGACACTACTTGACGACTATGTGCAGAGCCGTACCGAAGGCTTCGGCCCCGAGACGCGCAGACGTATCCTGCTTGGCACCTTCGTGCTCTCTTCTGGATACATTGATGCGTATTATCACAAGGCAGAGGCGGCGCGTGCGGTACTGCGCAAAGAATATACTGACGCATTTACGCAGGCAGATGTTATCGCCTTTCCAACAACACCTTCCCCTGCATTCAAGTTTGGCGAGAAGAGCGACCCGCTCTCAATGTATCTTGGAGACATCTTCACCGTTACCGCGAATCTTACCGGCATGCCGGCGATCTCTGTACCTATGGGCACGGTGGAACGCGACGGCACCAAGCTCCCTGTTGGGATCCACTTTACCGCACCCCATCAAGCAGAAGAGACATTATTTTTCATAGGAGAAGAAGTGGAGAAGGCGCACAAAAAGTAATAACATTCAGGTATACTAGAGAGTAATGCCTCCCGAGACACAACAGCTTAATATTGAATGGCTTTTCCTCTATCTCTACAACCTCTTCCATGGGGCAGATGGGAAGAGCGTCGATTTCGATATTTTCTATGTGTTTGTTGCAAACCTATGGAGCTGGATTATCGTCATTGGCTACGCGTTTTCTGTAGCTGCACTTATGGTGATCATTTATTGCACCGTGAAGATCTTTGACTTACGGAGACGCGAAGAAGAGTTTCTTGGGACACTCATCAGCGACCCGCGAACGGAGAATAATAGCTATCCGCGCTGGAAGCACATACAGTCGCTTCTTGACGGGACAAGCGTGAGCCAGTGGCGCGAAGCGATTATTGAGGCGGATATTATGCTCGATGAGGTACTTCGCGATAAGGGATATGCTGGAGAGACGGTGAGCGACAAGCTGAAAGAGGCGCACTTCGAGACGGTGCAGGATGCGTGGGAGGGACACAAGGTACGCAACCGCATTGCGCACGATGGCTCTGCCTTTGAGATTTCGCAGTCACTCGCCCAGAGAACAGTTGCATACTACGAATCAGTTTTCCGTGAGCTCGGGGCTATATAGTCGGTTTGTAGGGAATGAGTAGGTTTGGTAGTGTAGTTGTATTGCCGGTGTATGGAGGCATACACCGGCGCGTTCGGCGAAACAGAGCCTTCGGCACTGGTCTGCTCAGAAATGTAGAATTGTATAAGCCCTACAATTCTCCATTTCTTCGCATCCCCGCGTCCCGCGTCTGTTTGCCTCACTTTGCCGGTGTAGTTCAAGAGTTAGAACGAGGGACTCATAAACCCTAGACGGTGGCGCGACTCCACCCACCGGCACACACTAGAGAACGGGACATTTTGAGGGGGTTTTGGTAGGATAGGGGAACGAGGAGGAGAGGCGGTTCGTAAGCGTTGCTTGCACGCTTCCTCCCAGGCGCGCTCGGCGAAACAGGGTCTTCGACCCCAGATTGCTCGAAAATAAAGAATCGCATAAGCCCCGCAATTCTTTATTTCCTCCCAATCTGCGCTCCGCGTCTGTTTGCCTCGCTTGCGGGAGTAGCTCAACTGGTTAGAGCGCTGCCCTGTCACGGCAGAGGTTGCGGGTTCAAGTCCCGTCTCTCGCGCAAAACGTAAGGCCCCGAAAGGGGCTTTTACGTTTTGCGCGGAGAAACGATGTGTCTGCACACATCGTGTCGGGACTTGAAAGGCTCGACATTGTTTCGTCTTGCGAGACGAAACGGTCGAGCCAGGGTTCGTGAAATTTTGTGAGTGACGACGAACAAAATATTCCTGACCAAGCCAGTCTCTCGCGCACTTCAAAATCGGAAAGGCGCTGTTATACTTTCTTTATGCGCAAAGCGTATACATTTAAATCGACTGTCTTTGTCTATCCAGGAATGAACGCATGGCGTTTCTTAAGTATCCCGCAGAAAGAAGGTAAGGAGATAAGAAAGAGTCGCGGAGCGCTGGCTCGCGGTTGGGGATCTATCCCAGTATCTGTAACTATTGGTAAAACCGTATGGAACTCATCACTATTTCCGGATAAGAAATCAGCATCGTATCTTTTACCACTCAAGTTTGCAGTAAGAAAAGCCGAAAATATTGACGACGATTCTCGTGTCTCGTTCAAAGTCACGTTTCGATAAGATTGAAGAAATCAGTGAATACAGATAGTATGGGGAAGTGCGCGCCGACGTAGCTCAGCTGGTAGAGCACCACCATGGTAAGGTGGGGGTC
>CAYGEV010000056.1:0-3612 GCA_964349035.1 uncultured Candidatus Saccharibacteria bacterium | reverse complement strand
ATCCTACCCACGTCCTCAAGAGGTACTGAGAGTGCCACATACTTTCTCGTCTCCAGTGACTTCGTTTCCCAAAGAATGAGAAGAAATACTTTGAGCGTGTCGAGCTTCCGTATAGCAACTCGTATCCACGGCAGTTTCTCTTTTGGTGGCAAGAAGCTCGCACTCGCCACTGCCTCAATTAACTCAACAAACTCTCTATCAACCTTGCCCCCGAGCGTGTGCCGATGCACCTTTGGGATTGTCTGATAATATTCATACCAAATACTATAGCTATGCTTGATACGCTCAAGAATGGGGAGAAGCTTCGGGGGGGGGGGTGACTCAAAGAATTCAGTTCACGCATACCTATGAGCATATCATTTCCGTCGAGAATCTACTTGATGCGTGGGTAGAATTTCAACTCGGCAAAAGGAAACGGGCTGATGTGCAAGAATATGGGCAGTACCTGATGCACAACGTGCTTTCTCTCCACACCGATCTAGCCAGTGGCACATACACCCACGCTCCATACGAACACTTCCGCATCAGCGACCCCAAACCCCGCGACATCCACAAAGCCTCAGTGCGCGACCGCCTCCTCCACCACGCTCTCTATCGCCAGCTCTACCCATTTTTCGACCGCACGTTCATCGCAGATTCCTATTCCTGCCGAGACGGGAAGGGTACGCACAAGGCGATGAACCGCTTCAGGGCGTTTGCATACAAGGTGTCCAAGAATCACACCCGTACCTGCTGGGTACTCAAGTGCGATATCAAGAAATTCTTCGCTTCTATCGACCACGCTATTCTCAAAACAGTTCTCGCAAGATACATTCCCGACTCTCGCACCCTTTCTCTCCTCTCGAATATCAGCGACAGCTTCTCAACAGAAGGGAGGGCTGGTACCGGCCTCCCACTCGGCAATCTGACCTCTCAACTCCTGGTGAACATCTACATGAACGAGTTTGACCAGTTCGCTAAACACACCCTCAAAGCCACCCACTACATTCGCTATGCGGACGACTTCGTATTCCTGCACCACGACCGAAACCTTCTCATTAACGCACTACCATATATGGTAGTGTTTTTGCGAGAGAAATTGAAACTCACCCTCCACCCCGACAAGCTCCACTTCAAAACCCTCGCTTCAGGCATAGATTTCTTGGGCTGGGTACACTTTCCTGATCACAAGGTGCTTAGAACGGCAACCAAGAAGAGAATGTGGAGGAGAATCAAAGAGGTACAAGGGAAAGAAGAGACAATCAGGTCGTATGTGGGGATGCTGAGGCAGGGGAATGCGTGGGAGTTGCGCACGAAAGTGGGAAACGAGGGAACTGCCGTACAATGACTCTTGTTTCTCTGTGTTTGTGATAAACTCGTTTTATATGAAGCTCTCTTTTGTAGAAAAAATGCCTAAGCTCTCACGTTTGCAGTACATTGGCGTGTTCTTGGTAATTTTGTTTATCGGTAAGACGTTTTTATTTCCGAGCCAAGAAGACGTGGGAGGTACCTTTGTGGTGACCGTACGAGACTTTGCAGAGCAAGTGAGTGTGTCGGGCTCGGTGACTGCGGCGCGTGATGTGGAGCTTGGCTTCGCGACGAGCGGGCGCATCTCCGGCGTCTACGCCTTGGTGGGTGAGCGCGTAGCGCGAGGTGCGGTCATTGCCGAGACCGACAATAACGACCTTATCGCCGCGCTCTCCCAAAAGCGTTTTGCGCTCGCTGAGGCAGAAGCAAACCTTGCATCGCTGAACGCGGGCACGCGCGAAGAAGAGCTTGCTGTAGCGCGCGCAAGTGTGAGTAACGCCGAATCGGCACTTATTGACGCTGTGCAGAGCGCGTATACTGCGGCAGACGACGCAGTACACAACAAGTCAGATACATTTTTCAACAACCCACGTTCCGATCCTAAGCTAACTTTCAACACATCAAACTCAAGCTTAAAGACAGCGATAGAAGCGGAGCGCTATACTCTTACAGACGAGTTCTCGAATTGGGCAATAATTATCGCCAAGGGCCCAACAAATAATGTTGACGTATTTGCGATCGATGCGCAGGCGCGTATCGCGAGAGTGGCAACGTATCTTGCGAACGTAAATTCCGCAATTAATCAGGGCGTACCAGACCAGACCATCACAGCCACAACACTTACCTCATATGGCACCACTCTCGCTACTGCTCGTACAAACGTAAATTCTGCAGCGGCAGAGATTACCTCAGACCGCTCTACTCTCTTGTCGGCAAGAGTAAATCTTAAACTCAAAGAAGCTGGGGCGACACTAGAAGCAGTGACAGCAGAAGAGGCAATGGTTGCAGCAGCGTCTGCAGACGTAGAGCAGGCAGTCTCGGCTCTTCTTAAGACACGAGTGGTAGCGCCGTTCTCTGGCATCATTACTCGCATGGATGCGAAAGTAGGGGAGATTGTCTCACCTACAGAGTCGCTTATTGGTATGCAGAGTGACGGTATCTTCCAGGTTGAGACCTATATCCCCGAGATTGCTATTACCCGCATCGCGATTGGTAACACGGCAAGTACGACACTCGACGCCTACGGATCTGCCACGGTGTTCCCTGCGACGGTTGTGAGTGTCGACCCTGCAGAGACGATAAAGGACGGTGTGCCGGCATATAAAACTACTCTTGCGTTTGCTCTGGCAGATGCACGTATAAGAAGTGGTATGACCGCAAATGTACTTATTGAAACGGGACTTTTGAAAGATGCCATTGTCATCCCTGCTGGAGCAGTAGGTATCCGTATGGGCGAGCAGTATGTCTCGGTATTTGCGGACGGTAAGGCAGTCGCGCGACCGGTCACGACAGGCCCGGCTCCTGCAATCGGTCAAGCTTATATTCTTTCGGGACTATCTTCGGGCGAAGAAATACTGCTTTCGCCCGTTAAGTAATCCATGTTTTCGCTTCTCAATATTCGAGTCGGGTTTTACCTCGCTCTTCGTCAGTTGCGAGGCGCGAGTAAGTGGACGACGGGACTTATTGTCTTCGTTATGCTTCTTACGTTCTTGAACCTGGTGGTGGTCACCGGTATCTTGGTCGGGCTCATCGAGGGTATTAACAGTAGTTATCGTACTCAATATACGGGGGATGTTATTATCTCGCCGCTCTCGACCAAAGAGTATGTTGAGGATACGGCAAATATTGTCGCGTTCCTGAAAACACTTCCTGAAGTGTCGCTGTTGACCACCCGGTACCAAACGAGCGGTACGATAGAGGCAAACTACACAACGCGGACCAATAGCAAGGAAAAACCGAATGCAACCGGCGCGCAGATTCTCGGTATTGACCCGGTGGCCGAAGACGCCTTTACGGGCCTCGGTGCGAAGGTTATTGAGGGCGGTGCATATTTGGCGAGTGGTGATTACGATCAAGTCCTGATCGGAAAATATCTGCTCGCGCAGTACGCATTTGGAGAAGTCCCAGGACTGACGCCGCTTAAAAACGTCACGCCAGGGACGACGATACGGGTGACGATAAACGGAGCGACGCGTGAAGTAGTGGTGAAAGGCTTTCTAAACACAAAGATCGATGCGCTTGCAATGAGTGTGTTTATGCCCGCGCATCAACTTCGTACCATGATGGGTCGCACCGATCAAAACGTCGCGCAGATAGCAATACGAC
>CAYGEV010000055.1:0-3642 GCA_964349035.1 uncultured Candidatus Saccharibacteria bacterium | reverse complement strand
GAATATTCTCGCTGAACTCGAGAATATGCGCATGCTCTCTGCACTTGGCCCTGGCGGGCTCACCCGCGAGCGCGCAGGCTTCGAGGTGCGCGACGTGCACCCTTCGCACTACGGTCGCCTCTGCCCAGTGCACACACCAGAAGGTCAAAACATCGGTCTTATCCTCCACCTCGCGACACACGCACGTACCAACGACTTCGGCGTCATTGAGACCCCATACGTCCGCGTGAAGGGAGGTAAGGTGACTGGTGAGATTGTCTATTTGAATGCGCTCGACGAAGAGCTTGAGATCATCGCACACGGAGCAACTTCTGTAGACGAAAAAGGAAAAATCGTTCCTGAAACCGTAGAGGCTCGCCACAAGGGCGATCCCATTATCGTTGAGCGCGAAGCGATCACGCTTATGGACGCATCAACGTACCAGATGTTCTCTATCGCGACCTCAATGATTCCCTTTATCGACCACGACGACGCGAACCGTGCGCTGATGGGTTCGAACATGCAGAAGCAAGCAACTCCAGTGCTTATTCCTGAAGCACCACTTGTTGCAACGGGTATAGAGAAGCACGCTGCGGCAAGCACAGGACGCCTTGTACTTGCTCTTGAGGCGGGCGAGGTTACTCACGTAGATGCACGTAAGATAACCGTGAAAAACAAAGAAGGTAAGTCAAAAGAATATCGTCTGCAAGGGCTTACGCAGACGAACCAGAACTCTGCATTTATGCAGCGTCCTTCTGTGCGTCTTGGCGACACAGTGAAGAAGGGAGATGTCCTTGCAGACAACTCCTCGACAGATCATGGCCAGATGGCGCTTGGCCAGAACGTTCGTGTCGGATTTATGAGCTGGAACGGCGCTAACTACGAAGACGCAATTATTATCTCTGAGCGCTTGGTAGAGGAGGCTAAGTTCACCACTGTTCATATCGAAGATTTCGAGTGTGTTGTGCGTGATACTAAGCTCGGTCCCGAGACTACAACGCACGATATTCCAAACGTCGGAGAACTCCGCTTGAAGAATCTCGACGAAGAAGGAGTTATCCGTATTGGTGCAGAGGTACGCACTGGCGACATTCTTGTAGGTAAGGTGACACCGAAGGGTGAGACACAGCTTACACCTGAAGAGCGCCTACTCCGATCTATCTTCGGCGATAAGGCGAAGGACGTGAAGGACACCAGTCTTCGTATGGAGGGTGGTAAGCGCGGTCGTGTTATCGGTGTGCGCATTTTCTCACGCGAGAGTGGGGATGAGCTTGAGACAGGAATTATTAAGAAGATAGTGGTTACGGTAGCGCAGGTGCGCAATGTGTCTGTCGGAGACAAGCTCGCAGGACGTCACGGCAACAAGGGCGTTATCTCGCGCGTGCTCCCTGTCGAGGATATGCCGTATGACAAAGACGGTAATCCAATTGATCTTATATTGACTCCACTCGGCGTGCCATCACGTATGAACTTAGGGCAGATTCTTGAGATGCACCTCGGTCTCGCTGCACACACTTTAGGATACCAAGCAGTTGTTCCACCATTTGCAGGAGCTACGGTAGAGGAGATTCGTTCAGAGCTTCTGCAAGCAGGATTCAACGAGAGTGGGAAAATGAAACTCTATGATGGCCGCACCGGCGACGCGTTCGCGCAGGACATCGCGGTTGGCTATATGTACATCTTGAAACTTCATCACATGGTTGAGGATAAGATTCACATGCGCTCGATTGGTCCCTACAGCCTCATCACTCAGCAACCACTCGGTGGTAAGGCACAGAACGGAGGCCAGCGTTTCGGAGAAATGGAGGTGTGGGCACTCCTCGGCTACGGCGCAGCATATACGCTTCGCGAGATGCTCACCATTAAGTCTGACGATATTCAGGGTCGCTCGGCAGCGTTTGATGCGATTGTGAAGAATGAACCAATTAGCCACTCAGGCACCCCAGCCTCGTTTGCGGTGCTTACGAATCAGATTCGTGGTTTGGCGCTCGACGTCGATCCATTGAATCTTCCGCCTGAGCCAGAAGATGCCGACTAATTATTAACTTATAACCCATACCTTTATGGCATTCACTTCCCGCAAACTCCCTCCACGCGACACCTGGAATGGTTTACGCTTGATGCTCGCTTCTCCCGAGAAGATTCTTGGGTGGAGTAAGGGCGAAATCACGAAGCCGGAGACGATTAACTATCGTACCCAGCGCTCAGAAAAGCATGGCCTCTTTGATGAGAAGATATTTGGTCCTGAGAAAGACTATGAGTGTTACTGTGGTAAGTACAAGGGCATTCGCTACAAAGGCATTGTCTGTGATAAGTGTGGCGTTGAGATTACTCGCTCGATTGTTCGTCGTGAACGCATGGGCCATATCGAACTCTGCACGCCAGTTGCACATATTTGGTTCCTCCGCTCCGTGCCGTCGCGCATGGCGCTTATTTTGGGCGCGTCAGCTATTGATATTGAAAAGGTTGTCTACTTCGCGGGATACATCGTAACCAAGATTGCCGAAGACGAGAAGAAGCGTCTTATCAGTGATCTTGAGAGTGAATACAAGTCGAAGTACAAGGCCCTTGAGAAAGATAAAGAACGCGACGCACTTAAAGAGAAGATGACTATAGCTAAGAACGAGATTGGGGGTGTCGTGGTCGGAAAGGTTCTTGACGAGATGGAGTATCATCGCTTCTCGGTGAAGTATGGAGGAATGTTTGAGGCACGCATCGGCGCAGAGGCTATCTACGACATCTTCCGTGCGCTCGACCTAAAGGAGCTCACGAAGACCCTTGCGGCGCGCTATGAGAAGGCTGGTACGGCAGAGCGTGAGAAGCTTGCAAAACGTCTTTCTCTCATTTCTGGGTTCGTCTCGGCAGGTATTCGTCCTGAATGGCTCTTCCTAACACGAATCCCGGTTATTCCG
Source organism: uncultured Candidatus Saccharibacteria bacterium (assembly GCA_964349035.1). Classification (GTDB taxonomy): domain Bacteria; phylum Patescibacteriota; class Minisyncoccia; order Phycocordibacterales; family Phycocordibacteraceae; genus C7867-001. The sequence continues at coordinate 751 of CAYGEV010000055.1, read as the reverse complement.
CCAGCGCTACGTCCTATGGTCGCGCTTGAGGGCGGTCGTCACGCAACATCAGACGTAAACGACCTCTATCGTCGCGTTATCAACCGCAATAACCGTCTTAAGAAGCTTATCGATATTCATGCTCCGGAGGTTATTCTTCGCAACGAGAAACGTATCTTACAGGAGGCAGTGGACGCGCTTCTAGACAACTCGATCAGGAAGAGCGGGGCTGCTGCTGGCGCAATGACTATGGCGCAACGCCGTCCAATGAAATCACTTGCTGATTATCTCAAGGGTAAGCAAGGTTACTTCCGACAGAATCTTCTCGGTAAACGCGTCGACTACTCTGGGCGTTCGGTTATTGTTGTTGGGCCAGACCTAGAGCTTGATGAGTGCGGTCTACCGAAACACATGGCACTTGAGCTCTTCCGTCCGTTTGTTATTGCTGGTTTGCTTTCGCGCGAGCTAGCGTTCAATATTCGTGGTGCGGGACGTCTTATTGAAGACGGTGTTGCCGAGGTGTGGGAGATACTTGAAGATGCGATTGCAGGTAAGTATGTGCTTTTGAACCGTGCTCCAACGCTCCACAGACAGGGTATTCAGGCGTTCCGTCCTCGCCTTATTGAGGGTGACGCTATTCGTCTTCATCCTCTTGTTTGCCCAGCGTTTAATGCCGACTTCGATGGTGACCAAATGGCGGTCCACGTACCGCTCTCTGAAGAGGCACAGTGGGAGGCAGAGAACATAATGAGCGCCAACAAGAACATCCTGA
>CAYGEV010000054.1:0-3672 GCA_964349035.1 uncultured Candidatus Saccharibacteria bacterium | reverse complement strand
AGGGTAGAGTGCTCTTAAACGCTACGAACCCCTCGGGGATCCTATGGCATCTCGCGCAACGCGATTTGCTGTTGCGCGATTTGCTTTAACTAAAAAATGAAATTCATTCTCGCAAAAAAGGAAGGCATGACCCGTATTTTTACGGCAGATGGCCTCGCGCTCGCAGGCACCATTCTTTCTGCCGAGTCAGTTACCGTTACGGCTGTTAAGACTGCAGAAGGTAAGGACAAGTACTCGGCTATCCAGGTGGGGCAGGGTGTTCGCAAGACGAAGAACATCTCGAAGGCAGTCCTCGGGCACACCAAGGGCAAGGGCTACGAGGCAATTCGCGAGTTCCGCAACGCAGACTCTGTAGAGGTCGGCGCAACCATCGATGCTTCTACATTTAAGGTGGGTGATGTTGTGCAGGTATCGGGTCTTACGAAGGGTAAGGGCTTCGCGGGAGTGGTGAAGCGCCACGGCTTCCACGGGGGCCCACGCTCTCACGGACAGAAGCACTCTGAGCGCGAGCCAGGATCTATCGGTGGCTCTGGTGGTCGCGCAGGAGGTCGTGTTGCTAAGGGGATGCGTATGGCAGGGCGCATGGGCACCGATCGTGTAACGGTTAAGAACCTCAAGGTACTCTTTGTCGACACGAAGGAAGGGAAAATCATCCTATCTGGCGCAGTGCCAGGACACCGTGGCACTCTTCTTGAGGTCGTTGGGGCATAATTTTGAATACCATGACTACTACAGCAAAAACAGTAAAGACAAAAAAGGAGAAAAAGGCATTTGTGCCAATGACCTCCCCCATCTTCTCGATGGATGGTAAGAAGGTTGGCGAGATTGCACTCCCAGAAGCCCTCTTCGGCGCGTCGTGGAAGAGTGACCTCGTGCATCAGGTGACGACCGCGATGCAGGCGAACCTTCGTCAGAATCGTGCAGATACGAAGGATCGCGCAGAAGTATCAGGTGGCGGTAAGAAGCCGTGGAAGCAGAAGGGTACTGGTCAAGCACGCCACGGCTCTTCACGATCCCCTATCTGGCGCCACGGAGGTATCACCTTTGGTCCACAGAAGGAGCGTGACTACAGCGAGAAGGTTAATCGCAAGATGCGTATTGGCGCACTCCTTTCCGTGCTCACCAAGAAGGCACAGGACGGCGAGATTATTCTTGTTGACACGCTCATCTTTGCTACGCCAAAGACAGCAGTAGCCAAGACTACACTTGCTGCGCTTGCGAATGGCGCAGGGGCAGAGCGTCTTGTCACGAAGAAGAAAAACGCTGCGCTGATTGCACTAGCGAAGTACGACGCGAATACGATCAAGAGTTTCAAGAACTTTGGTAATGTCGCGACGGAGGAGCTACGCAACTTGAACCCTCTCAATATCATGTCGAGCAAGTACCTCATCATAGAGAACCCAGAGTTGGCGTTCAAGGCACTTATTGCTCGCACTAAATAAACTATTTATGGCACTCTTTGGTACAAAAAAGAAAAAAAAGAATGAAAAGATTATCACGAAGAAGCGCGCTCGCTCGAGCAAGTCTGTAGACGGTAGCGCTCACTCGGTGATTATCGCCCCTTGGTTCTCTGAGAAGGCGCTTATGGCGACCGAGAATGGCGTATATGCCTTTGAGGTTGCGCCTCGTGCTACTAAGGCGGCGGTCGCAGGCGCGATTAAAGAAATCTACAATGTAGAGCCTCGCCAGATCCGTATACTCAACGTGAAGGGCAAGACAAAGTCAATGCGCACGAGACGTGGCACAGGCACTCGCGCAGAGCGTCGCAAGGCATACGTGTTTCTTAATCCTGGTGAGACTATCCAGTTCGCATAATATTTTATGAAAACATACAAACCAACAACGAAGAGTCGCCGACAGATGACAACGCTCCCATACAAGGAGTTGCTCTCAGGTGATGCACCATTCAAGCCTCTTTTGAGCAAGAAGGGTCGTCGTGGTGGTCGAAATTCGTTCGGACGTATCACTACACGCCACCAAGGAGGCGGGCATAAGCGTCGTCTGCGAGAAGTAGATTTCGTCTACAATAAGAAGAATATTCCTGCGCGCATCGAGACAGTCGAATACGATCCGTTTCGTAGTGCATTCATTGGGCTCGCGCTATATCGCGACGGAGAGAGGCGATACGTGATTGTGCCGAAGGATATGAAAGTTGGGAGTACATTTATCGTTGGCGAGGACGCCCCTCTTTCTATAGGGAATCGCATGCCTATCGGCAAGATTCCGGTTGGAACATTTATCTATAATGTTGAGCTTTCAGCAGGTAATGGGGCAAGCCTCGCTCGCTCAGCAGGTAATTATGCTGAAGTAGTTGCGCACGATGCCGGATATGCACAGATAAAGCTCCCTTCGACAGAAATTCGCAAGGTCTCTGACCTCTGCTATGCCTCAATAGGGGCGGTAGGCAACGAAGAGTACAATCTCGTGAATATCGGTAAGGCTGGACGTTCACGCTGGATGGGCATCCGACCAACTGTTCGTGGCACGGCAATGAACCCAGTAGACCACCCACACGGAGGTGGCGAGGGCCGACAGGGTCGCGGACTTCGTCGCGCGAAGAGTGCGTGGGGTAAGCCTACCGGCAAGGGCCAGAAGACTCGTACGCCAAAGAAGTACTCAAACGTGTTTATCGTTTCTCGCCGCCGCGTCGGCAAAAAGAAAAAGGATTAAGCGCTTCGCGCCCTCCTCACAAAACCCGCCGAAAGGCGGGTTTTGCCGTATAAACCCTATTTGTCAAGGTTCTGGAATGGCATAGGGTTTATGAGGGTGTTTTGGTGCAGAACAGTTGACGCCGATTGCAGACTCGTGTATCTTGTACCTATCCCGCTGAGCGGGCTTTTCATTACTTTCTATGTCACGTTCACTTACTAAAGGCCCTTTTGTGGACGTAAAGCTCCTCAAAAAGGTTTCCGCACTCAAGCCAGCCACTGCTGGGGTTATTAAGACGTGGGCGCGTCGAAGTCAGATTAGCCCAGAAATGATCGGATTCACCTTTGGGGTTCATAATGGCAAACAGCACCTTGAGGTTCTTGTTTCTGAGGAGATGGTTGGACATCGTTTAGGTGAATTTTCTCCAACTAAGAAGTTTGTCCGTCACGGCGGTAAGATGCAGAAAGAGATAGAGATGAAGCGACAGGAATCTGAAATCGCTTCTGCAAAGGCAGCAAAGGCCCCTGCGGCAGCGGCTCCTAAGAAATAAGTATGATAAGCGCAACGCTCAAAAGCCATAATCAACCAGAACGCAAGATTCGTCTCGTCACTGAGCTTGTTAAAGGCAAGAAGGTGGGCGCTGCTCTTTCGGCACTAGAGTTTCTTCCTAAGCGCGGTGCAGGGCCAATCGCGAAGTTAATACAAAGTGCGGTTGCGAGCGCGAAGGCACAGGGTGAGGACGTGGAGAGCTTGGTCGTGAGCTCAATCGTTGTCGAGAACGCTGGGATGCTAAAGAAGTATATGCCTCGCGCCTTCGGTCGTGCGTCACTCATCCGTCGTCGCAAGAGTCGTATTATCGTGAAGCTTGCCCCCTACTCTGCTAAAGCTACGAAGGGCAAGCCCGCTAAGCGCGCATAATTTTTTATATGTCAAAAATTGTCCATCCTTACGCACATCGTCTCGGCATCATCCGCGATTGGAAGAGTCGTTGGTTTGCGGCTGATGCAAAGAAAAATAGAGAAT
>CAYGEV010000053.1:0-3718 GCA_964349035.1 uncultured Candidatus Saccharibacteria bacterium | reverse complement strand
CAAACATCTCCACAAACTCCGAGCCCGAGATAGAGAAGAACGGCACGCCCGCCTCGCCCGCGACCGCGCGCGCAAGGAGCGTCTTACCCGTCCCCGGTGCACCCATCAAAATAATCCCCTTCGGGATGCGCGCACCAATGTCGAGAAATTTCTTAGGATTTTTGAGGAAGTCGACTATCTCGACCAACTCCTCCTTCGCCTCGCGCGCGCCCGCCACATCGGCGAAGGTCACGCGCTGAGAAGAGTCTGCGGGATCTATCATCCGCGCCTTTGACTGCCCGAAGCTAAACGCTTGCATCCCCGCGCCCCTCACCTGCCGAGAGAGGAACCAGAAGATAAACACGATAAAAAGAATTGGGATAAGAAGTGGCGCGAGCGAGAAGAACCAGAAACGGAATCCAGACTGCCCTTCTATCGAGATCTCGACCGTCGCGAGCTCTTCGGGCGTCACGCCATAGGTAGCGAGCGTCTCTGGGAGCCCTGCAGAAGAGTCTTTGCGCGAGGTCTTCACCGAGTCATCGGTGTAGACGAGGTCGAGCGAGTCGCCACGGACGATGATCGACTTCACCTCTCCAGAAGCGACGTCAGCAGCAACTTCAGAGAGTGGAATGCTTACATCCTTCTCAAAGAAGTTTGCCGTGAGCGAATACAAGCTCATCAACACCAAGAACGTAAGGATCGTGGTGGTGAAATTGCCAAAGAATGATGGCCCGCCAAAAAGTGATTTCATTTTAGTACCACCTTTCTTGGGTGTGTGTGGCTTCACTATTTTCTCTTGAGTTCCCTTAGGTTTCTTAGACGTAGATGCCATATAGAAACGATTATACTCTGACGCGCGCACAAAAACCACCTTTCGCCCTAGACCCCACGACGTCGTGTCACAAGGTACTTCCAAACAACTATGACAGAAGAGATGAGGGTGAAGAGAAGAGAGAGGACAATAGCCACAAATTGTTTGTCTATGACAGAGACGAAGTACCCCACACTGCTCTCCGGAGTAAGAGCAACAGCAAGAATCTGAAAAGGCACCCACCACATCACGAATCGTCCCCACGTTCGAAAGACATTTTCGGACATAAAATAGATAATTAGAGAGAAGAGAAGAGCAATTGGAAAGACAAACAGCGTGAGGAAAAGATTCTTATAGCTATACATGCTCGTGAAATACATGAATGCTTCAGGAGTGGTTAAAATTATCAGTGTCGTTAGTATAGTTTTCTTTGTATACATAATACGTTATCTATTACCTAATAATTATTCCAGCCACACGGTCGCCGAGTGTGTCTGCCCGTCGTCGAGCTTCGCATATATCGTGTGACTCCCGGCAGCGAGCCCCTTGGTACTCCAAGTATACACGTACTGCTGGTCTTCAGCGTCCCACTTATACGGAACACTCGCCCCACCGTCTGCAGACCAGAGCGGAGCGACAAGCGCTTGCGCTGGTACACCGTCAAATGTCTTAAGCTGGAACTTGATCGGGATAGTGCTCCCTCTTCTGAAGGAGTTTCCCCTCTTCCCTCCGCTACTGACAGGCGATAAGAAACCACCCCACTGGTAGATAATGGTCGCGACGTCGTTTATCTGGGGAATAATAGAAAGATCCGTCGTGCCGTCATTGTCTGCGTCTACCGCAAGCGCGCCAACACCCGCAATGCCCCCTGCCTGGACATCTGCAGTAACAACGGTACCTACGGTAGAAGGGATCCCAGCAAATGTGGTGCTCGCGATAGAAGCCTCCCCTTGCACCTCTCTCACCTCAAGCGTAAAGGATCCTTCGGCATAGCCGTTCATCACAAGGCGAGAGTTGAGCGACGAGGGTACGCTGATAAACTGCACCTCACCAAACTTCAAGTATCGACTCTCAGGAATACCCTCTTCTAGCTCGCCAGTAGCAGAAACACCGGTGTGTCGCCCTTCTTCGTCGTAGAGATGAAGAGAGAGCGGAGAATGTAGTACGAAGTGAAGTTCGGTTTTAGGGTTCGGATGTAGATTCACTGGTGTGGAAGTAGACACATATTGTGGCAAATCTGCATTATCACTATTTGTCAGAAGATTTTGTATGAACGTGCGTAATTGTGGTACTTCAAGAATATTTGCGTGCTTCGTTGTACCAAAAAATCCATTGTATTCTAGTAGATCCACCCAATACCTATTTGCTCCTTGCGTCCAGAGAGCACTTGGTGTGAGGACGGTGCCGTCACCGTCGAGCACTGTGCGTGGGCGATACGCTATCTTCGGCGTCTTTACACAGCCCGATAGCGTGCTCGCTAGCGTACAGTGCGTCGCAACATCCTGATAATAATCGATACCAGCGAGGGTCCTCTCTCCCCAGCCAGCAACCTCGTAGAGCGTAATGCCTTCGGGTGGCGCCCACGTATCAAGGGTGGCGTGGAGCATCTCTGCCTTGTTGAGAAGTAGCTCGTTCCCCACACTTGGATACGTAAGCGCCTCGCTCGTACCAGACGAGGCGCGCCACGCGTCGGTAACAAAGGTGTGGAGACGCTCCTGTGAGTGGATGAGATCTCCGTAGCGGGTACGGAAATCTGCGAGAAGCGGTTGGTCGGAAAAGGTGGCAACAGGATCGTCAATCTGTGTGAAATACGATGCTGATGGGAGCAAATTATAGACCATCGGCATATTCGTCGCGAGAGCCCGCGCCACACCTTCAGAGAGCCCGTAGGAGACAAGCGCAGTTGGAAGACCTTGTCCGTAGCCGTGCAGGAGCGCTCCGAGTGCCTGCGGAGCCCCCACCTGAGGCACCGCGACGAAAATAATTTTGTCGATATAAATCGCCGCGTCGGCACCGAGCGTGAGTGTAAGCGCCTTTGTAATAAGGCCGCCATTACTATGTGCAATGATCGTTACCTTACCCGTCTTCGACGTCGCGGCAAGACGCTTCAGCTCTTGAATAAGGTAGGGTGATGAGGTGGCGACGAGATAGGAGATCTTCCCTGGAGCAATGAGTGCGCCACTTGCGAGTATCTGCTCGGGTGTCAGTCGCCAATCATAGGGGATCGCTTTCCACGCATTAAACGTCCCGCTCGTCGCAAGCTCGTCCATCTGCGCAATAAAGGATTTATAGATATTCCCTTTTATCGGCACATAGGCGTTATCAATGATGCTCGTGGCATAAATATCCGCCACGACGCTTGTTCCACTTGCGTCGTGGGCGAGCTGTGTGGCGTACGCGTCCCCACGAGGTTCCCAAAGCTCCGTGCTACACACTCCCTCAGAACACGAAGAGTCTCTAGCCAGGCGACTTGCTTCTATTCCCGGCAAGAAAAGAACATTAGAAACTTTTGGTCCTGTCTCTTCAATAATGGTCGTGCCGTCTTCGCCACAATATAAAAGATACCCGTACAGAGTGTTACAAGCGCCCTTGGCCTCAATCTTGCCGACGAAAGAGGTTGTCGCTGTCTCGGTATACAACGCGACCCTTCCTCCACCACTTGGCCCAAGATACGACGAGACGTCTTTCCCCGCACCATTTGCAGAAAAGGTTCCACTGCCAATGATCTCGTGTGCACGTACAAGAATGCTCCCGCCACTTCCAGAGAAACCACCGTTTGCCGAGATGGTGCCGTTGTTAGTAAGCACGCCAGAGAGCGTGAGCGCGAGCGCTCCTCCGCCCGCCCTTGTTCCTCCACTTCCGAAGTCGGTAGGGTTTTCTGCATCCCCATACGTTGAGGTCGCGGTATTCGCGTATCCCCTACCCCCG
>CAYGEV010000052.1:0-3861 GCA_964349035.1 uncultured Candidatus Saccharibacteria bacterium | reverse complement strand
TCTTTATAGGGAGTGGAATAAGAAGCCGGTTTGTTTCGTGGCTTATGGATCGACTGGCGGCTCAAGGGCAATAGAGCAGTTGCGTGAAGTAGCTATAGAACTGCAAATGGCACCAATCAGAAACAGCGTACACATTATGTCTCCGTGGTCGCTGACAGAAACTAACGGCACCCTAAAGAGTGGAGCGCTCGACCCCTATACAAAGTCTGCGCAGACCATGCTTGAACACCTTATCTGGTGGACAAACGCGCTCAAATTCGCTCGCGAAAGGTAATTTGTAGCACGGGTATATAATAGCAGCGATGAAGTTAATTACTCTCAATACGTGGGGCGGGCGCATCACCAAAGAATTTTTGCGTTTCCTTGAGGCGCAGCGAGAATCCGCGGATATATTTTGCTTGCAAGAGATCTATAATAACGCAACTCACATCCACATCGAGCAGGGCGGTATAGATCCTGATCTCACACTCTATAACGATATCGAGAAAGCGCTACCAGAATATCAAGGTTATTTCCGTCCGCATTACCTTGAAACCTATGGACTTGCAATATTTGTGAAAAATACCGTTCCAGTTATCGAAGAAGATGAATTCTTTGTTCATCTCTACAAGGGGTTCATGCCTAAAGGGGACGTCGGATACCATGCTCGGAATGTTCAGAGGATTAATATCAAAACTGAGAATGAAGATGTTCATATCTTTAATTTCCATGGTTTATGGAATGGGCTAGGCAAAGATGATTCCGAATCTCGCCTTCTGCAATCATGGAAGCTTGTCGAATATATTCGAAGCTACGAAGGCAAGAAAATCCTTTGTGGAGACTTTAACCTCTCACCTGACACCGAGAGTATAAAATTGGTGGAAGATACACCTCTCAGGAATCTCGTAAAGGAATATGGCGTTACGTCAACTCGTAGCACTTTCTACAAAAAAGAAAATCGATTTGCTGACTACATTTTTGTAAATGACCAAGTCGACGTTTCTGATTTTAAGGTTCTGCCCGACGAGGTTTCCGATCACTCACCGCTTGCGTTGGAGTTTAAATGAACAGCAAGGGTTCCACGTGCTACTCAGGCTTGTCCTATTTCAGGAACGGCTCATATAAGGGGTATGTGAGCCGTTTGCCAGTTTTATATACAAGGATCAAGCCCTGTATACTAGGCATACGATGAAAATCATCTTTTTTGATACAGAGACCACAGGGAATGGGGAGCAGGATCGGTTGTGCCAGCTCGCGATAAAAGAGCGCGGCGTAGAGAAGCCGATACTAAATGCGACCTATAATCCACCCGTGTCTATCTCTATTGATTCGATGGCGATACATCACATTACGCCGAAGATGGTCGCAGAGCGTCCGCTCTTTACGGAGGCCTCCGAGTACACGCAGGTGAAAACGCTTTTTGAAAGCGACGGCGTACTCGCCGTCGCGCATAACGTCGCTTTTGATGTGAGTATGCTAAAGCGCGAGGGGATAGTACCAAAGCACACCATATGCACCCACAAGCTCGCCAAGGCGCTCGACCCTGACGGACTTATCAGTAATCACCGCCTCCAGTACTTACGTTACTTCCTCGGGATTGAGGTAGAGGCGGTGGCACACGACGCTCTCGGCGACGTGCTGGTGCTCGAAGCGCTCTTTGAGCGCCTGCTCGCTAAAATGGTAGAGCAGAAGGGGAGCGAGGAGTCTGCGATTACAGAAATGCTCGCGATTTCTAGTCGCCCGCTCCTTTTCACCACACTGCGTTTTGGCAAATATAATGGTAAGCGCTTGGATGATATCGCGAAGACTGACAAGGGCTACCTCGAGTGGCTGCTGGGGCAGAAAAAGCAAAACCCTCTCGGCGAAGAGGATTGGATATATTCTTTGGAGCAGTATTTGGGGCAAAACTCTAAAGTCACAACTTTGGGGACATAGCGATACATAGGGCAGTCCTATGTAATTTCTGCTTTTTGCGCGTATCCGCTACAATATGTTCACGATGTCAAAACGGTTGTTTGGTGGAATAATAGGCGCGTCGCTCTTGGTAGCGTATCTTTTTGGCTATTCCAACTTTATGGGGGTCGAGTATCGCTCGCCAAACTGGGGGATTGAGCGGTTTATTCCGCTCCCCGAGCTTGATAGGGGAGATTATGACGCACGCTCGCAGGTACTTGCGCGCGTGAGTACCACGACGCTCGCGCTTGCGCGAGCGTCGTCTACGCCACTCCTGTGGCCCGTCGAAGCGCCCTATCCGAAGGCGCGCGCGGTGTTGCCCTTTAAACGCGTGGTCGCCTACTATGGCAATTTCTACTCGAGACAGATGGGTGTGCTCGGCGAATACGATACTGAAGAGATGCTCGCGAAGCTCGCAAGCACGACCGCAGAATGGACTGAGGCAGATCCAAACACCCCTGCCATCCCAGCGATTCACTACATCGCGACGGTCGCGCAAGCGACGGCAGGGAAGGAGGGGAAATACATATTGCGTATGCCCGACGACCAGATTGATCACGCCCTTGCTCTTGCCTCGCGCGTGCAAGGGCTCGTTTTCCTCGACGTGCAGGTGGCGCTGAGCACGCTTGAGCACGAGCTTCCACTTCTTGAAAAATATTTGAAGATGCCTCAGGTGCACTTGGGGATTGACCCCGAGTTCTCGATGAAGAGAGGCGAACGCCCTGGCACGGTGATTGGTACCTTCGATGCCAGCGACATCAACTACGCGGTAGAGCACCTCGCGCGTATCGTGCAGGAGAACAAACTCCCGCCGAAGATTCTCGTCATTCACCGCTTCACCAGCGCGATGATGACGAATTATCAAAACATTGTGCGCGTCCCGGAGGTGCAGGTAGTCATAGACATGGACGGCTTTGGCTCCAAAGATTTGAAGAAGGGGACCTGGTCGCGGGTAATCTACCCTGAGCCGGTGCAATTCGCAGGTATCAAACTATTTTATAAAAATGATGCCCGTGCCGAGGGTGGGATGTTCATACCCCGCGAAGTGCTCGACGATCTCACTCCTATTCCAGTTTACATTCAGTATCAATAACCTAGGACATCCGATGTCCTAGGTTAAAAAAGAGCCCCGTTTGGTAACAGGGCAAAGCTGGCCGTATTTTATTGTCCGAAGGCGAACGTAATGTTCACCAACCATGTTTTTTCTCGGAGCTCGTCCTCGTAGAGGCGAGCTCCGGAGATGGTGATGTGGTCGTTCACCGTGAATTCGAGCCGAGGCCCGAATCCGTACCAGCTTTCTTCCATCGCGCCAATCCCGATCTTCTCGGTAGCGCGATAGATGAAGATATTTTGGTGCCACTGTCCGGTGACCCCATCTTCGTAGTCTCCCGACAAGTAGAACTTGTCGTTCTCTGCGAAATAGTACGCATTTCTGCGTACACCGGAGAGTCCTTCACCATCGTCTTCCCGACCAATTGCCACTCCGGCCTCGAGCCAGAGCAGGTCAGAGGAGAAGATAATGAAGCGAGGGCCGACATAGGTCTCTTTGAAGCCCGAGGACTCCTGATAGTACCTGGCGTAGTAGCCCAGTGTATCAGTCAAGAGGCCCTCCAAATGCAAGGTTCCTCTCGACACCCCCTCACTGTCTTGGTTATGGAGGCGCTCCATCTCCAAGTACAGTGTCTCCTCTTCGGCAGAAATTGCCGAGCCGAACAGCGTTGCGGCGAATGCCGCAACAAAAAAAAGAACTTTTTTCATTTTTCTTCTCCACATCTATTGCCTAGGCGAATCCCAGGCCCGTATATAGATTATATACACACTTGAGCCAGTTTGTCAAGCAGAGTAAAAACAAAACGTCGCCGCGCATCCCTGCGCGGCGTTACCCCGAGAAGGGGAGGAATTCTGGTCTTTCAAATCCCTCTCCATTTC
>CAYGEV010000051.1:1246-3879 GCA_964349035.1 uncultured Candidatus Saccharibacteria bacterium | reverse complement strand
GAACGAGGGGTTCCTAATCTCTAAATGCAGGTTCGACTCCTGCCGGTGGCACCAAGACAAAAGGGTAGATGCTGGTCCGATTCCGGCTAGGAGCACTATATTTGGTTGACGTGATTGTCTAAGGCGAGTAATATGAATACAGGAAATACGCAGGACACCTCCCCCGCACTGTGCCTACTACTCTAGGAGTAGCGCAGGGGAGGACAAAGACGATAATCGTCTTTTCGTGCGCCTCGCGCACGATATAACCACCTTCCCCGAAACCCACTATGGCTATTCTCGGAGCGATCGGTTTAGCAATCACGATTATCGTCTTGAAGGTCCTCGTACCAGAGATCTTTCAAGCTCTTGAGGGAGTGATTCTATCACTCCTCAGTGCGGCAGATACGCTCGCGAACGTCGCAACACAAGTTGCCGCTTCCGCAGGCTCGTTGTCTGCTCCATGAATCTAATCCAGAAGGCCGGGTTTCACCCCGGCTTTCTTATTGATAGTGGTATACTAGAAATAATGGATCCAGAGACGAAAAAGGAGCTCGCAGAGATACACGCGCTCGCGAAAGACAATCACCAAATGCTCCGCGCGATACGGCGCGCCCAGTGGTATAGCTTCTGGGGCAAGCTCATCTTCTGGGTAGCGGTTATCGGCATCCCATTCATTATCTATCAGCAGTATGTGAGCCCCCTCATCTCAAATTTCGCTCCAGCGGGGGCACCTTCGCCAGCAGAAGGGGTCTTCGGGCTCCCATCTTCCGAAGAACTGCAAAAGCTGATAAAGTTGTATACGAGTGCTGACATAGGTCAGTAATCGCTTGGATAGCTCAGCTCCGACGCTCCATCAGAGGAGGTCGGAGAGCCGACTTCCTACGTCGGCTTTGGTAGAATAGAATAACGCTTGGATAGCTCAGTTGGTAGAGCATCGCCCTGAAGAGGCGGGGGTCCCCGGTTCGAGCCCGGGTCCAAGCACCATCACAAAGATGAACATTACTTTTATTACGGGCAACGTGGCAAAAGCGGAGCAATTAGGAAGACATTTGAACCATCCAGTCTCACACACGAAGCTCAACCTTGCTGAGATCCAGTCCTTAGATCTACACGAAATCATCGAGCATAAAACCAAAGAAGCACACAAACAAGTAGGAGGCATCGTCCTTGTAGAAGATACGTCACTAACGTTCAACGCTCTTGGTCGGCTACCTGGCCCACTCATCAAGTGGTTTCTTACAGAGTTGGATAACGCTGGTCTCTGCAAGCTCTTGGATGCCTATGACGACAGGTCAGCAGTTGCAGAGGTTTGCTTCGGTCTTTACGATGGTAAGGAATTAAAAATGTTTGGAGGAAAGACGCGAGGGAGTATCGCCCCATCACCTTGCGGTGAAAGCGGTTTCGGTTGGGACCCTATCTTTATCCCCGAAGGTCACGAAAAGACTTGGGGTGAAATGGAAACTGAAGAGCAGAAAGAAACCTCTATGCGAAGAATCGCTCTACAAAAACTTGAGCACGTTCTAAAGGAAGCAGTTCGTGGCTAATTCAACAGAGTTTGCGGAGGTTAAACCTCACTCAAGTTTGAGAAAGAGTTCTCGGTACACGCTATACTGAGAAGTATGGGTACGTCACTGGTTTTGTGGATTCAACGATACGAACGGCACCTCTCGGTAGGGGCTATTTTCGCGGGGTTTATTGTAGATTCTATATTTCTTACTCGCGTTGATGTGCTCCAGACGCATGCGATTTTTGCGACCTATACCATCATCTGTGCGGTGACCATCCCACTCTTACACTGGATCGAGGCGCGGGCGCTCCGCCTAGGGAAGTTGCGCCCGCGCTTTGCAAGCATCCTGCCGATCATCACCCAGTTTGCACTTGGAGGTTTCTGGAGCGGGTTTGTCATCTTCTACGGGCGTTCCGCAGAGCTCGGCACCTCGTGGCCCTTCCTACTACTTCTTGTTAGCATCTTTCTTGCTGGAGAGTACTTCCGCGAGTATCACGCGCGCCTCGTCTTCACCACGACCCTGTTTTTCTTCGCACTCTACTCCTACACCATTTTTGCCGTCCCTATCTACACAGGTAGTATCGGGACGCTCACCTTCCTACTCAGTGGCGCGGTGGCGATAGGCGCTTTCTGGCTCTTCACTCTGCTTATACGCCTGGTCGCCTTTGAGCGCTTCGCGACTGATGTGTGGCGTATTCGCGCGGGCGCGCTCACCGTGCTGGTGGTGATGAATGCATTTTACTTCACCAACGTGCTCCCGCCACTCCCGCTTGCCGCCAAGGAGTATGGCGTGTATCACTCGGTAACGCGCGTTCCTGGAGAATATATCGCGACTGATGAGCGACATTCGTGGCAGACGCGCTATCTAGGGTTTAGCCCTACCTTCCACCTCCCGCTCGGTTCGGAACTTTCTGCCTATAGCTCCATCTTCGCCCCGACCAAGCTCTCAACGACCATTGTGCACCGCTGGCAGTGGTATGACGAGGCACGCGATGTGTGGGAGACGCGCGCCGTGGTCCCGTACCCGATTGTTGGTGGTCGAGATGGAGGCTACCGGGGATACTCAATCGCCACCATCTCGCGCGCAGGGAAGTGGCGCTTACACATAGAGACAGCAGATGGCCGGCGCATCGCGCGCGAGGAA
>CAYGEV010000051.1:0-1236 GCA_964349035.1 uncultured Candidatus Saccharibacteria bacterium | reverse complement strand
TGTGTTCACTGTAGAGGAGGCAGAAGCAACTCCGCCACAAGAGACGATACGATTAAAGTAGAGGCTTTTTTAACCCGCACGCACCTTGAGCTTGGTCTGGCGGGCTCTATCGAGTTTCGGGAGGATGATGGTGAGGAGCCCGTCTTTGGTGCTTGCGACTGACTTTTCTACATCTACTTCTTCGGGGAGCATAATAGCGCGGGTAAACGATCCCCAGAATAACTCTTGGGTAAAGTAGTCTCCTCTTGAGACTTGCTCGCGCTCCATGCGAGAACCCTCGATCTCGACACGGTCGCGACTTATTGAAATATTGAGCTCGTCGGGGCGCACTCCCGCAACGAAGGCACGAATGACTATTTCATTTTGTGTTTGGTGGACGTCTATAGGGAGTTGGCCCTCTGCGCCCGACACATCGTCTTCAGATGAGCTGGATAGCGCACTTTCTTTCCGCATTGAAGATGTTGTCTCTTCGTCAAACGCTTCTGCAGCAGCAGAGCCAGACAAGCGTTCAAAAAAGGATCGTTTCGTAGTCATAAGTATATCTTAGCAGGTATTAGGGGGTCGGTTACGATACTGAAAATATTTAAGTACTTCAAATGCGGCCAGGAAGACAACAACAATCGTCCATACTAGAAAGAATGCAACCAAAGCTGTTGAAGCGCCTTCCTTGATAATAAGCGCGTTAAACGCAGTATGCAACACTATCGCGAGGATAAGTCCTAGCACCGTAGCGACAACTCGCTTGTGCGGACGATACGACGCGGCGAAGGCGAGCAAGAAACCAACCATTGCTGAGGCGCCGACGTGGAGGAGCGTCGCGCCGAGGAAGCGGAGGTTGCCTGTTAAGAAGGTGCCAACAATATTTCCTTCTGAGAGTGGAGAAAGCAAAAAGAGCATATTCTCGGCTGCCGCGAAGCCGAGAGCGACGGTGATCATATATATGACATAATCGGGGCTCTCGTCTATTGCTCGGCGCCAGAGAATAAACACGGCCGCCATAATATACTTCAGAAGCTCCTCGATGAATGCCCAAGCAAAGAGCACGGACGTGGTGCTTATGAGTGAGATGCGCGCGAAGTGTTCAAAGGGGAGTGCCAGCGGTACCGCGAGCATTCCGGCGACAAAGGCGAGTGCAATGAGCTTCCTCGGCTCGGGACAACGCGCGTCTTCCTTCAGGAGGAAGTAGAGCCAGATAAAAGAAGGTAAGAGCCCGCCGAGGAATGCGTAGCCGATGGT
>CAYGEV010000050.1:0-3989 GCA_964349035.1 uncultured Candidatus Saccharibacteria bacterium | reverse complement strand
CATTTGAAAGCGGGCATGGCAGAGACCGAGGAGCAGTTGAAGAAAGTGATGATCGAGTGGCAACAGCTTATGCTCACGGTGCCAAACATTCCGGACATGTCGGTACCCGACGGCGAGAGCGACGCGGATAATATGGAGGTGAAGAAGTGGGGCGAGCCGACAGCGTTTACCTTTGAGCCGAAGAGCCACACCGAGCTGATGACGAATCTTGGCATGGTGGATTTCGAGCGTGGGACCAAGGTAGCAGGATTCCGCGGATATTTCTTGAAGGGTGATGGCGTACTCCTCGCCAACGCGGTGTGGCAATTGGCACTCAAGCACTTCGCGGGGAAAGGGCTCGTACCACTCTTGGCACCCTCGCTTGTACGCCGAGAAGTGTTACTCGGAAGTGGATACCTACCGCAGGGCGAAGATGATTTGTATAAAACGCAAGATGGCGAGTACCTTGCAGGTACAGCCGAGGTGGCGACAATGGGCCTATATATGGACGAGGTGGTGAATATGAGCGAGCTCCCGATACAGTTCCTCGCGTTCTCGCCGTGCTTTAGGCGTGAAGCGGGTGCACACAGTAAAGACGTGAAGGGCCTTATCCGTGTGCACGAATTTTTCAAATGGGAGCAAGTGGTTTTGTGTAAGGCAGAGCATGGAGAGTCGGTAAGGATGCATGAGTTCCTAAACCGCAACACAGAAGAGTTTATAGAGATGCTTAAAATCCCGTATCACACCGTTGTAAATTGTGGTGGCGATCTAGGGCTGGGGCAGGTTAAGAAATATGATATTGAGCTGTGGGTGCCGGGCGAGAAGACATATCGCGAGATCAGCTCTGCATCATATTTCCACGATTTCCAGACACGCCGTCTGAACATTCGTTATCGCGACGAAGAGGGAAATATGCGTTTCCCGCACTCGCTTAACTCCACTGCGATACCCACACCGCGCATCCTCGTGTCTATTGTAGAGAATTATCAGCAGGCAGACGGCACGATACGGGTCCCAGAGGCACTGGTGCCGTATATGGGGAAAGATGTCATCGGTAATCCGCGGTAACTCTAGGCTCGGAGAACGCCGGCGCCGGAGGCGCCGGCTGGGCTACATTATTTTCGGTAGTATTGTGTGTTTGTGTGTGGTGGCTCTAGTGTGGGGAGTATGGCAGGAAGCGGTACGCATTTCGCGTGTTGAGGTGCGTGGAGGATCACCAGATCTTTCTGCGTATGCAGAGCGAGCGCTTATTGGTACCTATGTTGGAATCATCCCACGCAACTCAATCTTCTTTTTCCCTGCGCGACATATCCGCTCAGATATTTTAAAAGACCATCCAGAGATTGCCTCTGTCTCAATCTCTCGGCAGGGTCTCGCAGGTATTTTGTTAACTACGACTGAACGTGTCGCGCTTGGTCGCTGGTGTGGACTTAGCCCAACCACATCTTTTGATGTTCCCTTTGACGGAGAATACTGTTATTTATTTGATGCAGGTGGATTTATTTTCTCTCCTGCGACTGCTTCAAGCACGCCAATCAATACCTTCAATACATATGTACCACTGGGCGGCGACACAGAGGAACCTCTTCGCGCAACGCTCAAGCACATTGATCTTCTCCCATCAGTCTTCGACTTCGCACGTCAATTTAGTTCTCGCATAACTCCTGTGCGCTTGGTAATAATCAAGGGAGATGAAGTACAACTCTCTCTCGAGAGTGGCGCACGCCTTCTCTATGTTATTGGGGAAGAGAAGAATGCCTTTAGCGCAATTATCGCAGCAGAGGAGACTACCGACTTTGCGGATGAGACAATCGACTATATTGACCTGCGTTTCGACGGCAAGGTGTACCTGAAGCGCAAGGAGTGATACGGTTTTATATATGTCTTTCTGGAACGAGCTCAAAAAGCCACTTTTTGTTATGGCGCCGATGGCAGATGTCACCGACCCTGCCTTTCGCGCACTCGTGGCGAAGTGCGGAAAGCCAGATATATTCTGGACAGAATTCGTCTCGGCCGACGGGCTCTACTATACCCGCGAGGTGAAGAAGATTCCCGATGCCGAGAATCCGCTTATGCGCGATCTGCGGTTCTCTGAAGCAGAGCGCCCGATAGTTGCGCAGATATTCTCCAGCAAGCCCGAGATGATTACCTATGCGGTGAAGCTCGTGGCGGAGCTTGGCTTCGACGGCGTCGACATTAATATGGGGTGTCCCGACAAGGCGATAGAGCGACAGGGCTGTGGCGCAGCGATGATCAAGACACCGAAGCTCGCGCAAGAGATTATTCGCGTGGCGAAGGAGGCGAGCCATCTGCCTGTCTCGGTGAAGACGCGCATCGGCTACAACACGGAAATGCTCGACGAGTGGCTCTCTGCACTCCTTGAAGCTGAGCCAGCTGCGATTACCTTGCATCTGCGCACTCGTAAGGAGATGTCGCTCGTAAGCGCGCGCTGGGACTTGATGAAGAAAGCGGTGGCGATACGCAATAAACTTGCGCCCCATATCCCGCTTCTCGGCAACGGCGACGTAAAAGACCTGGAAGATGCCAAGCAGAAAGTTGTGGAGAGCGGATGCGATGGCGCCATGATAGGGCGGGGGATGTTTGGGAATCCGTGGGTGTTTGCGGGGCGGAAGCTCGAGGAGACGCCGCTCGCCGAAAAGCTCGCGGCGCTCGCCGAGCTCGCACACGGCTTCGAGGCGCTTACCCCCAAAAAGAACTTCGCGATATTGAAAAAGCACATTAAGGCATTTGTCACTGGCTTCGACGGCGCCGCTGAGCTTCGCGCGAAGCTTATGGAGACAGAAACCGCAGATGCCCTTGTGAGCGTAATAAAAGAGTGCGAAGCGAGGTAGTATACTGTCTCCATGGCGCACCAATCTCTCTACCGCATACACCGCCCCACGACCTTTGCCGACGTGATAGGGCAAGAGCAGGTGACCAAACCCCTTGAAGAGGCAGTGAAGGCGAAGAAGATAGGACACGCGTATCTCTTTGCGGGGAGTCGCGGGCTCGGTAAGACTTCTGTCGCGCGCATTTTTGCAAATGCAATCGGGTGCACCGAGCACGACCTACATGAGATAGATGCCGCGAGCAACAACAGCGTCGAAGATATTCGCACTCTTACTGAGGGCGTGTACACACTCCCATTTGGCTCGCCCTACAAGGTGTATATTCTCGACGAGGTACACATGCTCTCCAAGGGCGCGTGGAATGCATTTCTGAAGACGCTTGAGGAACCACCAGCACATGCTGTGTTTATTCTTGCTACCACCGAGCTTGAGAAGGTGCCCGAGACGGTGCAGTCGCGTTGCCAAGTGTTCGAATTTAAGAAGCCGACGCGAGCGGTGCTCGCGAAGATGCTTGTTGCGGTGGCGAAGAAAGAGAGATACGCTCTTGCCTCGGACGGTGCGGAGTTGGTGGCGCTTCTTGCTGACGGCTCGTACCGAGACGCACTGTCGGTATTGCAAAAATGCATCGTACAACCGCTTTCTGATTCTGGCTTGAAAAAAGCGAATGATAATGTCATTAAAATTGATAGGAAAAACATTGAAGAGTTGACGGGGGCACCTCGCCAAGAACAAGTGCACGCGCTTGTGGGCGCGCTCGCCGCAGGCGAGCGCTCTGTCGCGCTTAAGGCAGTGGGGGATGTCGCGCGTGCGGGGGTAGAGATGAAGCTCTTCCTCGAGCTCGTACTCGCGGCGCTCCGCGCCGTGCTCCTCATCCGCTACGCACCCGACCTCCACGCCTCACTCAGAGATGAGCTCGGTGCGGACGAATTCTCCGCACTCGAGAATGTGGGACGTACGACGTCCTACATTACGCATGCCACACTCCTCGCGTTCCTTACCGCCTCAGACCGCATCCGCTACGCGTCTATCCCGGCACTTCCTTTAGAACTGGCCGTATTGGAATTGTTTCCTGACGGATTAGAGAAGTAGTGGTAGAGTTTGGTTGTGCGTCTATTGGGAGATCGTCTAATGGTAGGACAGGGGCCTTTGAAGCCCTCAATC
>CAYGEV010000049.1:0-4079 GCA_964349035.1 uncultured Candidatus Saccharibacteria bacterium | reverse complement strand
TACAGGTCGAGAATGTCGGGGATTCGAATTCCTCAGCGCGCACCATGACCACAAAACGAGAGAGAATGTTTAAGTCGGGGAAGCTCAAAGAGCGTCCTCTAAAGGCGTCGCGTGAGAAGGTCTATATCTACGGCAAGCACGCGCTTATGGAGGCGATTGAGAACAAGCCACAGGTGATTCGCAAAGTGTTCCTGACGCCTGACCAGAGCACGCCCCAGATGCGTAAGATGCTTGAGGGTCACAATATCCCCCTCCACCCGCTCGTCGACGGTAAGGAGATGGTCGGCAGAGACGCGGTGCACCAGGGCGTTATCGCGATTATGGACCCATCAGCGCTCCTTATCTCTTTTGATGAGTTTCTCGAAACGCTCGACGCGAGCTCGAACCCAGCCCTCGCCGTACTCGGCGAGGTGCAGGATCCGCACAACGTCGGCGCCATTATCCGCTCTGCGGCGGCATTTGGGCTCTCTGGCGTACTTATTCCCGAACACAATCAGGCTGGCATCACTGGCGCCGTTGTTAAAACATCTGTTGGGATGGTATTTCGCATTCCACTCGTGACAATTGGAAACGTAAATGACACTCTCGCAAAGCTGAAAGAAAAGGGCTTCTGGATATACGGCCTCGCGATGGAGGGCGCGGTACCTCTCGGCGGAGAGACCTTTGATACCCCAACAGCATTCGTCATCGGGAACGAGGGTGCAGGAATCCGTGAGAAGACCCTTGAGGCGTGTGACGTGTCACTTGCCATCCCGATGCACCCACGCACCGAGTCGTTAAACGCGGCCGTCTCGGCCGCAGTCGTCTTCTACGAATGGTCGCGCAAGCACCCTGAAGCTCTATGATAAACAAAAATCTTGTCTCGCCCCCGTGGGCCGACTACGAGCTCCTCGATTCCGGAGAGAACATGAAGCTTGAGCGCTTTGGCGAAATAGTCCTCGCGCGCCCAGAGACACAAGCACTCTGGAAGAAACAGCGCCCTGAGCTCTGGGATACTGCTCACGCCGTATTCTCTTTCAGCGACAAGAAGGGTCAGTGGGACATGCTCAAACCAGTTCCAGACTCCTGGAAACTCTCCTTCAACGACACTCAATTTCTCGCGCGCATTTCTAGCTTCAAGCACACGGGCATCTTCCCCGAACAAGCGCCAAACTGGGAATGGTCCCGCGAGCGCATCGCCTCTTTGTGCGAGCAAGAGGAGTTTTCGAGAAAACAGTCTGGCCTGCCGAACGAAGTGAGGACAGGAGACCCGAGGACTTTTTCGCAGGAAACTGCTCGACCGAGCGTCCTCAACCTCTTTGGATACACCGGCATAGCGTCCCTTGTCGTCGCACAGGCAGGTGCGTTTGTGACACACGTTGACGCATCAAAACAATCCCTTGACTGGGCGCACGAGAACGCGCGTGCATCAGGCATCGGAGAAGATAAGATCCGCTGGATACTCGACGACGCGCTCGCCTTCGCCAAGCGCGAGGCGCGCCGAGGCGCACAGTACGACGGCATCATCCTCGACCCGCCCGCATTTGGGCGTGGCACTAAGGGCGAAGTGTGGCATATCGAAGAGAGCTTGCCCGAACTCCTCTCAGCAATCAAAGAAATTCTTTCCGATAAGCCTGGCTCCTTCTTCCTCTTAAACGGCTATGCGGCTGGCTACGCGCCACTCGCCTTCGCACAGGCAGTCGAGAGTACGTTTGGGAGCGTTGAGGGAGAATCCGGCGAGCTTCTTATCAAAGAGTCTGGGACTGAACGAGCAATTCCTGCAGGCATTTATGTGCGATTCGTAAGGTAAACTGAAGCCATGTCCCACCACAACGAGCCCATTGCAATCCTCTACCACGGTGGGTGCCCAGACGGCTTCGGCGCCGCCTACGCGGCATGGAAAAAGTTTGGCGACACTGCAGACTATGTGCCCGTCAAACACCAGACACCATTTCCCACGCACATAAAGGGAAAGGAGCTCTACCTCGTAGACTTCTGCTACGACAAAGCGACAATGGACACACTCGTCGCACAATCGAAAACACTCACCGTGCTCGACCACCACGAGGGAGTAGAGGAGGTGGTGAAAGCGATGCCGAACTTTGTATATGACGCCGAACGTTCCGGCGTGGGTATCGCATGGGAATTTTTCCACCCTGGCACTCCTCTCCCTGCGTTTTTCGCGATAGTACAAAAAGCTGATCTCTGGAAAGCGTTGACCGACGAAGAGCGAGCAATCGTTTCATACACCTATGCGCAACCCTTTCACTTCGACATTTGGAATGAGCACGTGCGCCGAGTGGAGGACCAGGCCGAGCGCGCGAAAATTGTGGAGCGCGGGAGCGCGTATCGCGAATACTTTGACCTGCTCGTGCACCAGCTTAAAGCAGGAGCAGAGCTTGTAGAGTTTGAAGGCCACACGGTCTACCTCATCCCCGGAGAGAAGATGTTTATCAGCGAGCTCGGCAACCAGCTCTACAAAGAGCGCCCACCGTTCGCGCTCGTAGTACGCGCAGGAACTACGGGACTTCGCGTTTCCCTCCGTGGCGACGGTTCTGTCGACCTTACCAAAATCGCGGCAAAATATGGGGGAAGTGGCCACCCACAATCTGCCGCCTTCTCCCTCCCTTTCGGCTCCCCCATCCCCTGGAAACCAATCCAGAATTAGCTATATAAAAACGAACCCCACACAATCCTTGTGCGGGGTTAATTAGTGTACACATGCTATGCCCTTCCAAGGAAGGTGCGCCAGCCCGGAAAGTCGTGGTAGGACCCCGCCGGATAAGCGGGCAGTCTCGGATCTTGTTTGTATTTCTTCTTGTACTCCGTAGAGGTTGTGATGCTGATCCTTCTTGCCGCCCTTGAAGCTCCTTGCCATGTCAAGTAAAAACCCGTATCAAGGAACGTCTTCCATCCTGGGAAGTCTGGGTAGATCTTGCGAGGTACTGCTGGGAGACGAGAGTCTTTCTTGTACTCTTTCTCGTACTGGACAGCTCCGCCAATGCCAAGCTCCTTTGCCGCCTTACCAGCTTCCTGCCATGTTGCGTAGAATTCCGTGTCAAGAAAAACTCTCCATCCTGGAAAGTCGGGATAAAACTCACTAGGAGCAGAAGGGAGTTTTGGATCCTGTCTATAACTTCCTCTATACCCACCATCTCTTGATTCAATTCTGATACCCAACCCCCTTGCCGCTTTACTGGCTTCTTGCCAAGTCGAGTAGAACTCGGTATCGAGAAATATCTTGTATCCTGGGAAGTCGTGGTAAAATTTGTGAGGGGATGAGTGGAGCTTCGGATCCTTTTTGTACATTCTTGGATAATCTGCCGATTTCTTGATATCCAACCTTCTCGCTGCGTGGGCAGCTTCCTGCCATGTTTTATACTTTTTCATTTCTTTCTCCTGACTTTTGTGTTGGTTCAAGCGGACTTCCGCGTCTCTGTTTATGCTAGCATAATACAGCAATTATGTCAATAGCTCCAGAATCGCCCAATTTTAGCGGTAAATTACGGAAGTTTAAGGAATTTCTCGCGGTAGAATTTGAGTTCGTCGATTGAGGCAAGGACGTCGTCCTTGGCGCGATGTGTCTTCGCCGCCTTACGGCTTTTCACCTCTTCATATACCTCGGGCGACCAGCGGCGCGCAAGCTCCTTGAGCGTAGACACGTCTATGTTGCGATAAAATAGGTACTGATCTATTGATGGCATCTGCACCGCTAGAAAATGTCTATCAACATGGATAGAGTTGCCACAAAGCGGGGCGGTACCCTCTACCACATTCTTTTTGAGAAATGCGAGAATCTGCTCTTCTGCCTCCTCCGCAGTGGTAACGCTCTTAGCGGTAAGCTCTTTCATATGGTTGAGCTCATGCACTGCCTCGGCACCTGCCGCGATACCTTCAAACGCTTTTGGGTCGACGCTGATAATAATATCGGGGCTCTCGGCAACAATGTTGAGGTCGGCGTCGGTGAGCACCACGACAATCTCTGTAATCTTGTCCTTCATGACGTCTCCAACAGAGGTCAGTTCGAGATCCATCCACGCCAGGAGGTCATTTCGTTGCATATACGGTAGTATACACCTATGCGAATTCTAGCCATAGAG
>CAYGEV010000048.1:0-4495 GCA_964349035.1 uncultured Candidatus Saccharibacteria bacterium | reverse complement strand
CATATTGATTGTGTCACACGAATGTCCCTTGTGGCTATTACGGGGGATCGCTCGAGGAGCAACCGTCGCTGAGTTAGATGCAAACAGAAGCCAGGAATACATTACCAACGCTGAATGTGCACCAATGCCGTTTGTAACTCTCCCCCATAACGATAATTACGAGCTTGATTTGCACCGTCCGTATATCGACGATGTGGTGCTGGTGTCCGAGAAGGGAACGGAACTTCGTCGCGTACCCGAAGTAATGGATGTATGGCTCGACTCTGGCGCGATGCCGTTTGCCCAAGACCACTATCCGTTTGAGAAAGGGAAGCCTGCGTACCCGGCAGATTTTATTAGTGAGGCGATAGACCAGACCCGCGGGTGGTTCTATACGCTTCTTGCTGTGGGCGTGCTCATTGGTAAGGGTGTGCCGTATAAAAATGTGATTTGCCTTGGGCACTTGCTCGATGCGGAAGGGAAGAAGATGAGTAAGTCGAAAGGGAACGTGGTGGACCCGTGGGCAGAGATGGACAAGTGGGGCGTCGACACTATTCGTTTCTGGATGTATAGCGTAACCCAGCCGGGGGACTCAAAGAATTATGACGAGAAAACCATAAAGGACGCCGCGAAAGCGCTCTCGTGGTTTGAAAACAGCGCGAAGTTCTATGAGCTTTTCAAAGACGTAAAGAGTGGGGTTCGAAGGCATACCGTGCTTGAGCGCTGGATGAGAGCCCGTGTCTTGGATACGGTTGATGAAGTGACAAAAGCACTCGATGAGTATCGTTTATTTGAAGCGTCACGCGCGATAAGTGGTTTGTTTGAAGATCTCTCGCAGTGGTATGTCCGTCGTGTACGCGATCGCGCTCGAGAAGGAGATTCTGGTGCGCTCGAAACGCTCGGCGAGACACTGCATACTGGAGCTCTTCTGCTTGCTCCACTCGCCCCGTTTCTTGCTGAGAGCGTCTATCAAATGACTCGTCACACAAGTGATCCAAGGAGCGTACATCTTGCTGATTGGCCATCTAGAAAATTCGCACTCCGCTATCTATTTTCAGGAAGAAAGGATGTGAAGCTTATAGCCCAGATGAAGCGCGTACGCGCTCTTGCGTCAGAGGCGCTCCAGCTACGTCAGAAGGCAAATATTAAGGTGCGTCAGCCACTTGCCTCGCTCACTATCCAAGAAAAATTAGATGGCGAGCTGGCAGACATTCTCGCCGAGGAAATAAATGTGAAAAAGATTATCGTCGGCACAGAGCTGGCACTCGATGTTGTGCTTACGCCAGAGCTGGTGAAGGAGGGAGATGATCGTGAGATGGCTCGTGCGGTCGCAGACGCACGTAAGGCAGAAGGGTTCTCCCCGAAAGATAGTGTGCGCACTGAGGAGTCTAATGAGGGAAAGTATAGTGCGACACTCTCGACTGGCGAGGTGCGTTTTAATCTTATCCGCAATGCGGCATAGATACGAAACACAAGGAATTGTACTTTCTCGAGTGCCCTCCGGAGAGTCGAGTGCTCTCGTTACCATCCTTACTCCTGAACTAGGTCTCATCAGGGCTCTTGTGCAGGGCATACGCGCTGAGGGCGCTAAGCTTGCGCCAGCGCTCGTGACTCTCGCAGAAAGCTCATTTATTCTCGTGAGAGGGAAGGATGGATGGCGGGTTGCCGGAGCCACCATTCATCAGAATTGGTTTCTTCTCATGACGCCTGTTGCTCGCGGGCGTATGGCACGTATTTCTGGCCTCCTGCTTCGCCTTGTGGCTGGTGAGGCAGAAGACCGAGAGCTATTTCCAATAGCACGAGGTCTCGTTGAGGCGTTCACCAAAGAACAAGAAGAGATACACGAAGAAATAGAGGTGCTTGGTGCCTTAAAGATTCTTTCTGCACTCGGCTTCGATCAAGGTGGGGTCCATTCAGGGCCAGTATTTAGCAGGGAACTTCTCACTGAGGCGCGTAGCTCGCGTGAACAATACATTTCTCGCATTAATAGAGGTATTACGGTATCAGGACTCTAGCCTTCATATCATCGGGTATACTATAAGCAATGCCGCCACGATTTGAAGAAGACACGATAAGCTCTCTTGAGCGCGCTCGAGCGCGCCTATATCACGAAGGAGATCTTTCCCCGCAGAGAGAAGAACCTTCTACATTGCCACATGAGATTGCGCACGGGTGGGAAGATACTAAGCCACTGCCTGCGGGAGACGGGAGCAGGCACATACGTTTTGCTGGAATTTTTTTCTCTATTGCAAGCATCTTCTTCCTTACTTCTATTGCTGTTGCAGGGTATTTCTTCTACTTCGGCAGCAACACCGTCTCTGTAAACAAGATAGAGCTCGGGATAGAAGGCCCATCTGCCATTGCTGGTGGCGACACTGTTCCACTCACTCTCACAATAATAAACAGAAACCCTGTAACCATACAGAATGCAACAATCGAAATCACTTTTCCCGAGGGGACACGAAGCGCCGATGATGTCCTCGCTCCTTATCAGCGGTATACAGAGGTTATACCAACCATTTCAAGCGGTGAGACAATCACGCGCTCCATTAGAGCAGTCGTGTTTGGTGGAGCCGGACAAACACTTGAGTTTCCTGTCTCACTCTCATACGGCACTACTGGGTCGAGTGTAGAGTTTGTAAAGAAAAGTTCTTATGTTCTTGAATTATCTTCTACGCCACTATCGATAACAATTGATACCCCGTCAGAAGTAGTATCAGGGAAGTCATTTACAGCACGCCTTACCGTACGCTCAAATACGACCGTCCCACTTGAAAATGTTGTTATCGCGACCACCTTTCCTTTCGGATTCTCTCTCACGTCGTCTTCTGTTCCAGTAGAGAACGACACCATTGTTCTTGGCACAATAAAGCCTGGCACAACGAGAGAAATACTTATCTCAGGAGTTCTTGTTGGGCAAGATAAGGACGAGAGAACCTTACATGCAGTGGTTGGCACCGCACGCTCAGCTAATGACCAAACGCCATCTATTGTGTATATGACACAGAAGGCGACATTCTCTGTCGCAGCACCATTTATCCGTACTACTCTTGCCATAGATGGGAATGCCGGAGCAGAGCCAGTTCTTCTACCTGGATCTCAACAGGACGTAACGCTTTCTTACACCAACACTCTTTCGGCCAATGTGAGTAACGCAACGCTCGAGGTCGCACTCTCGGGTAGCGGCATCGACTACAATAGCGTGCGCACAACACGTGGATTCTATCGATCAAGTGACCACACAGTGGTGTTTAGTGGAGACGCAGACAGCTTCCTTAAGCTGCTTGCGCCAGGCGCCTCAGGTGCAAGCTCTTTTAGTTTCTCAACGCTCCCAGCAGGCGCGACGATCTCGCCAACA
This sequence comes from uncultured Candidatus Saccharibacteria bacterium, assembly GCA_964349035.1. Classification (GTDB taxonomy): domain Bacteria; phylum Patescibacteriota; class Minisyncoccia; order Phycocordibacterales; family Phycocordibacteraceae; genus C7867-001. The sequence goes on along the minus strand of CAYGEV010000048.1, from coordinate 1,158 downwards.
GTCACATTCACAGTGACAATCTCAGGAACGCGCACAGGGCAGACAAATGTTCCAGAAGAAGTGACGTCTTCGACGGTTAAAACAGCCAAGGTTATGACTAGTGTTGGAGTAGACGTCTCATCTCTTCGTAAAACAGGCCCCTTTGCTAACAGTGGACCATTTCCTCCTGTCGCAAATCTGGCGAGCACATTTACTATTGCTCTTCGCGCGGAGACTCGAGGTAGTGCCGTTGCTGACGGGATAGTAAAAATGATCCTTCCAGAATACGTAACGTATCTTGACCGTACTTTAGGCGCAGGGGTCTTCTCCTATGACAGTGCCGCGCACCTTCTTATGTGGAAAGTGGGTGATCTTGCTCAAAGCGAGATTGCCGAGGGCTTTTTCCAAATCTCTTTTACTCCATCTATAGTTCAAAAGGGAACAACACCGCTTCTTACCGGCCCGGTATCATTCTCAGGACATGACCGTTTTGCCAACGTAGGCGTTTCAGCGTCAGGAAGCTCTGCAACGACCGCGACCACGCGCGACCCTGGATATATCCTCGGAAGTGCAAATGTGCAATAATCGCTCTATGACAGAAATGAATCAGATGGAGAAGATTGTTGCGCTCTGCAAGCGACGGGGGTTTATATTTCCTGGCTCGGAGATTTATGGAGGACTTGCCGGGACCTATGATTACGGCCCGATGGGCGTCTTGTTGAAAGAGAATATTGAGCGCCTCTGGCTCACAACCTTTCGTGACAGGCGTGACGATATGTATGGTGTTGATTCCGCCATTTTAATGAATGCAAAAGTATGGGAAGCGTCCGGCCATATTTCTGGCTTCTCTGATCCTTTGGTTGAGTGTGAGAAGTGCAAGAAGCGTTTTCGTGCCGACCACCTTGCGGATAAGTCGAAATGTCCTGAATGCGGAGGGAATCTCGGAGACGCTCGCGCATTTAATATGATGTTTCAGACACACGCGGGCGCCACGCTCGACGAGTCGTCGATAGTCTATCTGCGTCCTGAGACTGCGGGGGGTATGTTTGTAAACTATAAAAACGTTATTGACTCGCTCCACCCGAAGCTCCCCTTCGGCTTGGCGCAGATAGGGAAGGCGTTTCGCAACGAAATCGCGCCGCGCGACTTCATCTTCCGTCTCCGCGAGCTCTCGCAGAT
>CAYGEV010000047.1:0-4563 GCA_964349035.1 uncultured Candidatus Saccharibacteria bacterium | reverse complement strand
GTATATGATTTGTTTCATAAAAATAATACATAATCCGCCGTCGCTAATTTAGACCGGAAACTCCACGATGAAGGTCGCGCCCTTGCCAACGCCGTCAGAGACGGCGCGAATGGAGCCGCCGTGCGCCTCGGTAACCTGCTTCGCGATGAAGAGGCCGTAGCCGGTGGAGTGGATATTTATCTGTTGCGAATCCCTACCGTGGCCGCCCTCGGTGAAGAGATGCTTCTTGTCCTCCTCATCGATGCCCATACCGGTATCTTTTATAGTAAAAACAAACTTGTCTGCTTCTTTGTTAAGCGTAACAGTAATAGAACCTGACGGCGTGTAGTGAATAGCGTTCTCAATAATGTTCCGGAACACATTGTTGTCGATTTTCTCCTTATCGCCGCTGAAGGTGAAGGGATCGCCAGAGTCGTCTGCCGAGAAAGAGAGCACGAGCCCCTTATCCTCCGCCATCGACTTCGCTTTCTCTACTGCTTCTGCCACGAGCGCCTTGAGGTCAAAGGGCTCCTTGGTATATATTATCGTTCCTTTCTTCTGATTAGACGCCGTAAGGATATTCGTTACCGAGAGAGCGCCATCGCGCGACTGTTCTAGCGCATGGAGTATTACCGGCTTCATCGTTTCTGACAATTGACCAAAGTCGCCTTCAGAGAGCGCGGCAAACACTGCGGAGTCCCTCGCGAGGAATCCCTTCACCTCATGTCCGATGAAATGCATCAGCGTCTCCTGCTGTTCGTTTATTCTCTCAAGCTCTTTCTTGAGGCGCGTGAGTTCGAGAGAATGACTATACACCGCTTCACTCGCGGCCTTCAACTGTTCTTCGTACGTTGAGTCTGGCATAGAAACCTAGGCAAGCAGACTGGATGGAATTTCTGACGGCTGGAAATTAGCGAGCATGCCGGCGACCGCTTCCCGGCATACCTCGTGAGAAGCGCGACCAAAGAGACGCTCGTACTGCCTCACGAGCCTGTTCACCGTTTCTTTAGCGTCGCCATCTCCGAGAATCGCTTCGTGACGCGCGCGATTCACCTCTAAGCCTTGCACCTTCCCCGCTTCGCTCCACGCCATAGGCCCAATCACGAGCTCCTGCTCCTCAATAATCTTCTCGGCAATTTGATTAAGTGTAGTCATACGTTATATTGCTCGGTTTTCTCAAGAGGATGTTCGTGTTCCAGCATCATGCTACGGTTTGGAGATGTTCGTGGGTCAAATAACGCAATACCTACGCCGAAAACGAACATTGCTGTGGCAAACAGAATGTCGGCTAAACTTCCGTTGTAATAGGTTCCCAGAGAAGTCATATAAGAAAAAGTGAAGTCAGCGAAATAGTTCACCACAAAAGCGCCAAGAATGAGATAGATGGCGGCTTTATACACCCCACCAAAGTACTTGTACGACAGTCCGATGATAAGTAACGCTACACTAAGAATCACAACGTCCCCGATAGGGTACGCTAGGTCAAAAAATGTTTTGAGCCCATCTTCATAGGTACTTATAATTCCTTGTCGTGCAACAGTTACCAAGAAATAATAGGAGAACACGATTACTGCGAGAGGAATAGCGAAGAGCATGACCCTCCCCTGCCCGCGCGCGCCAAATCTTGCGCCTGTTGCAGTTGAGAGGAATGTGGCTCCAATACCCCAGAGCGGCCAACTGAGGATGAAAGCGACATCTGCAAATGAAGGATAAGGAACTGCAATACCAAGAATGATATTGTAATATAACCACATCGCCATACCAATTCCCCATGTGATGAGTCCTAGCGATAAGAAAGACATTGCCTTCCCCATAGAGCTTTCCAACCCGCCCCAGCGCTGTGCCAAAAACAAACCATAAAGCCCGGAGAGTAGCGGGATGATGCCGTAAACATTGCTATACAGATTTACTCTATCGTTTGTCGATCCGGTCAGATAAATCAATACAAACCAGGCAATAAAAAGAACATACAACGTTCCAAGAACCGTCAAGAACACCTTTTGTTGTCTATTCATATTCACTAATGTATAATGGGACTTATTTGAGAGTATACACTAAATACGAGCTGTGTATAAAAGTTATTAGATTGCGCACCACCACCACTTCGTGGTACAAGATTATGGTAAATATGAACTTAAACCATTGTCCGGAAGTTTTTCGTAAAAGATTAATTATAGAGGGAACATACGGGGTTGAAATTACTGGCAAAGAATTTGTGAGTGATTTTTTAATTGATTTGGCAAAGAAGCTAGAGATGAACATAATCAATGGGCCTTTTATTTCAAGCGCAACGGGCAAGGCTAATCCAATCCATGATGGATACGAGGGACAAGTTGTCTGGGCAGAATCAGGATCTAACACTTACATTTGGACAAGATATAATTTTGCGACAGTAGACATATATAGTTGCAAGGCTTTTGATACCGAAATTACTCTCAATTTTGTGAGAGATTATTTTCAGTTTAAATCATTCTCTTTTTATGAAATACCGGACCCGATAGTTTTTGAGTATGGGCAAAAAATCAAGACGGGTGAAATTTCTGAAAAAGGAGTAGCCGCTTTTGCGAAAGAATTCATTCCTGCAAATACAATCGTTTCTTATGTTGATGGACAAGTTATGTTCGCTCAAAAAGAATCGCTGGTTCCATTTTTTGCAAGAAATCATGTCGTTCCTTTTTCCAAGTTTTTTTATAGAAACGCATTCAACTCGTTAGCCGTGAAATTTAATCATTCTTGTGACCCAAATTGTTATGTGAAAGATTTATTTTTTATAACCACAATGCGAGATATACAACCAGGAGAAGAATTGACTTACTCATACAGTCTTATTTGTAATTCTGATTGGCAAAATCCAGAAGAGCAATGTTTCTGTGGTTCTAAATTATGCTATGGGAAAATTGTTCCGTGGAGGGATTTAACGAGCAAAGACAAGGTAAAATTTTTGCCCTATACGGCGGATTGGATTTTACTTGAAGAAATGAAGAAAAAAGGCATGGTTGACGACTTAAAAAATTCCTTGAGATGAGAGACTAATGCCCAACAACCTTCTTTAGTTAATAGAGAACGCCCCGCCAAGTAGCCGGCGGGGCGCGTTGTTTATTTCTTGAAGCGACGAAAGAGCATTCCCCACACTATTCCGCTACTTAGCGTAATGTAAACGGGGAACGCTGAGCGCTCAAAGCTCCATGAATGAACTGGACCTAAAGCCATGAGAGCGAAAGCGCATCCTGCGACCGTCATTGTCCATGCTCGGAAGCTCTCCGAACGCGGACGGCGCCACACCTTCTCGATTGTCGGGGTAATCCCGAATGCGTCAACGACAATGTTGACCGCGATAGGGATTTCCCAACTGCCCGACACATACCAGCCGACGAGACCCCCTCCCGCTCCTGCGAGACAGAGCTTGTCTAGGGTACTGAAGGGCGGTCTGCCGTCGCGGCGATGCTCCCCGTACCATATCGCGAGAACAGCCGCGATACAGTATTCGAGGAAAAGACCGCCGAAGAACCAGAAGCCGTCCATGTCATTGCGCTCGTAGTAACTTAGCGCAATGATGCCTCCCGCCACTGATAGAATCGTCCATGTGGCGAGATTCGGGACCGTCCATTCTTCCTCCGGAATTTTCCGGAAGCGCAAGTCGCGACCCAAAATGGACAGAGTGTACGGATATATCTCGAGGAGCGCAAGCGCGCCCGCGAGCATTCCGAAAAACGCTGTAACGGACATCGTTGCCTCCTTTCTGAATCGTTAAGAACAAAATATTCGGAACCATTCCGAATACCACCCGTTCACACCATAACACACCTCTACACAACATGCAAGCTTTCGAAAATTGGGCTATTATGAGCATATGGAAATCATCATCGCCCGCGAGCCGATTAGACTGGATACGCGCTCTGCCACATTTTATTTCGCGAATCTTGGCGCCGATGTTGCCCGCTGTGCGGGCGCAATACAACATGGCGATGATGCTCGCTATGATGATTCTCGGTCACGCGCTCGCTCGCGCCGCGCCCGAGACGCTCGCGCCTTTTCAGATATCGCTCGATTCGCTGATCGGCGCGTTTCTGACTCGCATGCAGTGCGCTACGGCGACGACTTGAAATCGATGTGATAAAATCCAGACCATATATGAAAATCCATTATTTTTCGTGCGAGAAGTGGGAGGAGGCGTATGTGCGGGCGAAGCTTCAGGACGCAGACATCACGTTCCACGAAGGACCTTTTTCTGCATACGCAGAACTGACGGACGCCGAGGCGACCGTCCTATGCCCCTTTATCGAATCGCCCATCGGCTCTGCGGAGATGAGCCGGTTCCCTGCTCTAAAACTCATCGCGACGCGCTCGACCGGCTTCGACCATATCGACCTCGCCGCCGCGAAGGCGCGAGGTATTGCTGTGGCGAATGTCCCCTTCTACGGAGAAAATACCGTCGCCGAGTTCGCCTTCGCGCTCCTGCTCGCGCTCTCGCGGCGCATCATCGACGCCGACGAGCGCGTGCGCGCCGGAACCTTCTCGCCCGCGGGGCTCCGCGGCTTCGACCTCGCTGGGAAAACGCTCGGCGTCATCGGCACCGGCCACATC
>CAYGEV010000046.1:0-4728 GCA_964349035.1 uncultured Candidatus Saccharibacteria bacterium | reverse complement strand
CATACGAGATTCGGCCTATTGCGAGACTCCTCGCCGGACTCATCCTTATCGCAACATTTGCGATTATTTTCCCTAACCACACGCTGGCTTTCTGGTTCTTTTCTCCAGAAGCCGATGCTGCGACTCCATCAATAATTCCAAGCGCTTCCACCCCAGTACTTGTAGCTTCTATAAATCACAACCCAGACCCAGGAGCCCCAACTACACTTGTTACCTCAGGTGGCTCTGCTCTCATCGCCTCCAACGGGCCATCAGGAACGCTCTCTGACGTGGCAGAGTCTGAGAAGTCAGACAGGATTTCTGTCTATGTTGTTCGCCCTGGCGACACGCTCTCTGAGATCTCCCGAATGTTTGATGTATCTATAAACACTATTATGTGGGCAAATGATTTAAAAAGTTCTCGAGATGTCCGCCCCGGCAACACGCTTGTAATCCTCCCCGTCTCTGGAGTTGAGCGCACAATAGTAAAGGGCGATACTCTCAATTCTATTGCAAAAAAATACCGAGCCGACATAGACGAGATAGTGCAGTTCAATAGGCTTGACCCTGCAGAGCCACTCAAGGTAGGAACCACTATTATCATTCCTGGTGGCGAAATCGCATCAGCTCCTTCAGCGGCTCGCCCTTCAGTAAACTTGGGTGGAGGAGGTCCGTCCTACAAGGGGTTCTATACGCACCCGCTCCCCGGAGCAACGTTCACACAGAATCTACACGGGCGTAATGGTATCGACTTTGGCGCTTCTCGCGGAACTCCAGTCCGAGCTGCTGCAGATGGCACTGCGATTATCGCACGCGGTGCTGGCGCATGGAATGGTGGCTACGGCAACTATATCGTTATCACCCACAGTAATGGAAGCCAGACCCTTTACTCTCACTTGAGCAAGGTTCATATATCTGCGGGACAGACAGTCTACGCTGGACAGGTGATAGGTACTGTCGGATCCACGGGCCTCTCGACCGGCAACCATCTCCATTTCGAAGTGCGTGGCGCTGCAAACCCATTCCGCAATTGCCGTGTTGGTAGCATTTGCGCTCCAGAATAATACGTACTATACTGTGTACGACCACTCAAGAATCCCCCCCAAGGGTTCTGGTCACCGAGGAATTCTCCCAGAACCTCGGTCGGGCACAAAAAGATTCCCTTATAATCTTTTTGTGCCCTTTTTATTTTGGCGAGGTTCAACCTCGCCATCTCGCCGTTCTTTTATTCAAACCCGAAGAGCCCGCGTGGACGATACTGAAGCGCTTCGTGAACAAAGGCAGGCGTGACTTCTTTTGCTCCTGCAAGATCAGCGATGGTGCGCGCCACACGCATCGTGCGATGGTAGCTGCGTGGGGAAAGATTGAGGCGCGCTGCAGAACTTGCAAGCGCGTCTTTCGCTTCTTGGGTGAAATGACTTTTCTCGTCGAGCTCGCGCCCAGATAAGCCCGCGTTCGCAATTCCCTTCTTTCCAATACGATCTTGTGCGCGCTTGCGAGCGGCAAGAACTCTTTTCCGTACTTCTTCAGACGATTCTCCTATCGAGAGTTTGGAAAGTACTGCGTGCGGAACGAGTGGAACCTGTATCCACACGTCGAGGCGGTCTACTATAGGGCGCGAGATCCTCCGCGCCTGCTTCGCGGCCGCGCGTACGGCCGCACGAGAATCTTCTGACAGTGTGTCCGCGGGGTTCATCGCGGCGACAATCATACAATCTGCAGGAAAAGTGACACTCCCTTTCGCGCGTGAGACGGTCACCACCCTATCTTCGAGCGGTTGGCGCAGTGCCTCGAGCGTACGCGAATCAAACTCGGGAAACTCATCAAGAAAAAGCACGCCCTTGTGCGCGAGTGTTACCTCGCCCGCGCGCGGGAAGGTCCCGCCACCCACAATCGCTACGTGTGAAATAGAGTGGTGTGGGGAGCGAAACGGTGGCCACGCGAGCGCCTCGCCGTCTTTGAGTAGTCCCGCCGTCGAGTGTATCGCCGTTACCTCAAGCATATCTTCATCGCTAAGTGGAGGAAGAATGCCAGAGAGCGCGCGAGCGAGCATGGTCTTGCCCGTCCCTGGCGGGCCGTAGAAGACGATGTTGTGCCTGCCCGCCGCCGCGATCTCGAGTGCCCGCTTCGCGCTCTCTTGCCCCTTCACGTCGCGCAGGTCGATCGTGAGTGGTTGTGGCGTAAGGCGGCGGTCTCGCACGAGCCGCGGGAGCGGCTTCTCTCCGCGCAAATGTTGGAGAAGCTCCGCAAGCGAGCTTGGCGCATACACCGGCACACCTTCTGCAAGCAATGCTTCTTGTGCGTTCCCCGCAGGAACATATATCGCTTTTACTCCTTTACGCTTACCGGCGAGCACTTGCGGGAGCACCCCCTTTACCGCGCGAAACGCGCCGTCAAGCGCGAGCTCGCCAATGAAAAGCACATCTTCTTTCATGGCGGGAATATCCCCCGAGGCCACCAAGTACGCCACCGCGAGCGCCACGTCAAAATGTGAACCTTCTTTCTTTAAGTCTGCGGGCGAGAGGGAGAGAACGATTCTTTTATTCTGCTGCTTCGGAGATTTCGCACCCGAATGGCGTATCGCCGCACTTATCCGGTCCCGTGCTTCTTCCACTGCCTTGTCCGCAAGTCCCACAACAGAAAATGCGTGGAGTCCGCGCGTTAAGTCTGCCTCAACCGTGACGAGCTCCGCGCCAGAACCCACCGGCTGTGCTGCAAATGTTTTCGCGTATCCGCCCTTTGCTAGCGAGGCTTTCTTTACTACGGGCCGCACCGGTCGAGACGGCTTCTCTTGCATGTATTATAAGTGGAGTGTGCAGGTTCTCGCCGAAGGGTCTGCCTCAAGACGCGCCTCCTCAATAGATCCCTCGCATACTTCACACGCACCATACGAGCCGTCTTCAATACGTGAAAGCGCCTTGACCACTTCGTCGTACTGCGCCTCAAGAGCCGCGAGAATAGCGCGATTAGTGTCTCTACTTATCGCCACATCTGCCTGATCTGCCATGTCGGCCTCGGTACCCGTTTCTGACGGCACCGACTCCCAATCGCCAGGCACGCTCATATTCCTTTGCCCTACGCCACCCATCTCTGACTCAAGCTTCAACTTCTCCTCCTCAAGCTGTTTTTTAAAGTGTACTTTTTTCATATGCTTATAGTAGCAAATTTATAAAAATGCTAGCGGTACACACGAGATTGAGCTAGCCGGCGCAAAAGCTCGGTGAAGGTGGCGCTGTTGCGCGCAATAACAAGCGTGCGCTGATTCCAATATCCATACACCAAGATCTCTCTTTGCTCTGTGTCAAAGAGAATGCGCACATCATAATTAGCTACGCTTTTATCAACAAAAGATTGTTCTTCTGGTGGCGTGAAAAAGTCTGGGGTGGTGGTTGAGACAGGCATTGCTTCATATGCAGGGAAGAGTTCCTGAAGGTCTTTTGCTATACGCGACTCCCACTGAAGCATCCCAGAAAACGTGTCGCCAAACGACGTAACGCGCAGAATAAAGAAGGGGCTCTGCTCGCCAACACTAATCAGTCCAGCGATACTTGTTTCGGAATCAATATTGCGCAGAAGTACGTTTGGAGCTGGCAACTGAAGCATTCCAAAAATGCTCGAGCTCGCTACAGGAGAGAGTGAGAAGAGTCGTATACTCCCAGGAGCAAGCGGTCTTGCAAGAGATTGCTGTATCTCACCGAGCAGCTCCTTGCCTTTCCCAGAGATTTCTTCTTGTTCTTCTACTACAATCGGAGTTGCTACACGAGAAATAACAGGTACGGGGAGCGAGAGTGCCACATATCGTGAGTAGGTGAAATATGCGCCGGCGATGGCGGCAAGAAATAGAATCCCTCCCGCAATTCCTAATATGAAACTGCTTTTTTGTTTAGTGGCAGGTGGTTCTGTTGGGATAGTTACGTGCGCATCTTGCTCTACGGCGAGCACAGTGGTGGTAGAGGCTCCAGTCGTTTTGATTCTATCTGCGAAATCTCCTGCGTACGTCTTAAGCGGAGAATTCTTTTGAACAGTAGGAATTATCTCTTCCTGTACTGTGGCAATGGGGGTCGGTACGGGAATCGGGACTACTGGTGTCGGAAGAGTAGTTGACGCGCCCTCTTCTTTTTGTTTGAAAAGAATCAGGTCCGGAGATCCACCGCCCTTCAGTGTCTCCATATCGCTTGCTAGAGTGCGAATGTATTTCTTCGGAGCATCCATTACTCCCTAATACTACCTCATGCGCACCTTATAAGCGCGAGGTTATGGTGAATTTCCGCGGGTCGTCACACATATCGGTAAAGGCGTGTGCCGCTTCACGGAGTTTTGAGGAAGATGACTTGCCAAATGAGATCACCTCTACCTGACACCCTTCGTTCATATCAAGATATTGGATAAGCGGGACGAAGTCGCCGTCACCAGAGGCGATAATAATGGTGTCGAGCTTGGGTGCCATCTTCACGGCATCAATAGCGATGCCGACGTCCCAGTCTGCCTTCTTCGCGCCGTCGGCGAAAATCTGAAGGTCCTTCACTTTGGTCTCGATGCCAATCTTCGTGAGTGCCTCGAAGAAATTCTTCTCTTCACCACTCTCGGTGGAGATAACGTAGGCGATAGCGCGCACGAGAATGCGCCCACCCACCGCCTCTTCAAGAATCTTTGCGAAATTAACCCGCGCCTTATAGAGATGCCGTGCACTGTGATACAAGTTTTGGGTATCAATAAATACCCCAACGCGCTGTGCTGAATGTTTGATAA
>CAYGEV010000045.1:0-4827 GCA_964349035.1 uncultured Candidatus Saccharibacteria bacterium | reverse complement strand
CTTGCGAGCGACGCCTCGGCAAGAGCGCGAGGCGTCGGAAACTTTTTTAAGAAGTTTTTATAAAAAGGAATCACGCGGTCCACCTGTGTTTGCTGGAGCATTACTTCAGAAACGAGAATCTTGTACGGATCTTTCGTTTTCCTCCAAGGCAAGCCGTGTCTCCCGTGAGCGCGATAGTGGCGCCACACCTTCGCACGAAATGTCGCTACGCTTTGGGCCATCGTTTTCCTGCTTCGGGCCACAGCTTTGTAAGTGGGTGACTCGTGCAGTCGTGCGGGCGCGCCTTGCACACATACCGCCCGTAGAGCACCAAGCCGTTGTTTACATATTTCCAATCCTTCTTGGACACAAGCGCCTCAAGATCTTTGGAAATCTTTTTCAAGTCATTATTCTTCGTGAGGTCAAATCGCCTAGCGAAACGCTTCACGTGCGTGTCGGTGGCGATCCCCTCCCAGAGGCCGTAGAGCTCACCGAGAATCACGTGCGCTGTCTTGTACCCAATACCTGGGAGGGCTACAAGCGCACTCTCTGTATTTGGCACCTTCCCCACATGATTCTTAACTACTTCTTTCGCTGAGCCAATAATCGCCTTGGTCTTGTTGCGGAAAAAAGGGATTGTTGAGACCTCTTTTTCAAACGTCTTTGGCGTCGCCCGAGCGAAGTCGAGGGCGGTTTTATATTTTTTAAAGAGTTTTTCTGTACACGTATTTACCGCCTTGTCCGTGCATTGTGCTGAGAGCATGACTGCCACCACAAACTGAAATGGTGTTTTGTATAAGAGCTCGCTCTTTTGTGTCGGGTATGCCCTCTTCAAGTACGCAACAATGTTGCGCGCTCGCTCAGTCCGCTCGGTCATACCTCTTTCTCCTCTTCGTGAGAGAAAGCGAAGTGGAAAAATATTTGGAGTAGTGCTCCAGAGCTAAACATCATAATAAGTAGTGCAGCGAACACTCCCACAGGAATAAGTGTAATGATAGAAAGTGCAAGCATCCCAAGTATCCCGTCGTGCCATCGAACAGTCCCGCGCTTTCGCACGTGACGAGCGAAGAGCCCTCCAAGCACAATCCCTGCGTACAGTATCGCCAAGATACAAAGAAGCGCGTAAAGCACAAAGAGGAGAATCGCGAGCCAGATACCCACAAACGTAAGCAAAAGAATAATGATAAGAGCTGGTGTCGCAACTAAAACACCAAATCCAAGTAGGGTGCTAAGTAGCACGTTGCGAAGCCGGCCCTCATACAAACGCCCTACCAGCGACTCTGCAATATGCGGGAAGAGCCCGGCAAGAAGTCCCGCAAGAATAAGCGCTCCAAGAATGCGAATTAAGATAAATAGGACAACACTCAACACTGCGAGGACTCGCGAAGCGCCAGCGTCAGGTAAGTATGAGGCGCTAGTGTATTCTACATTTGCAACTTCAGCACTTTCTGGAATGACCACCTCATTGGGCGCCTTGTACGAGAGAGTGCCTAGAATTCTAGCGCCATCTTGGATCTCTATACTATTTGTAGCGATGACGTGAACGTGCTTATCAAAAATGCCACCTAACACTACCGTGTTGCCGTATATGGTAACCGAGCCTTCCGCACCTCCAGACAACACGACGTCTGCACCAACCACAAATGCGTCTCCTCCAATTGGCCCTGAAGCATCTACTGAAAATCCTCCTGCGATAAAATCTCCGACGACCTCACCACCACTCTCGACACTCCCGCCAACCGCACGAAGGTCGCCGAATACCTGCTCTTCTACGCGCAGTGACCCGCCGACAAGCAGTAGGTCGCGACGCACCTCTCCAGCAATAAGGACCGACCCACCTGCAGAGACCAAGTCCCCACCCACAGTCCCCGTATGAACTACAGAGAGTCCAGCAAGATACGCATTATATGGCGAAGAGCTTGCCACAATAAGTGTCTTCCCTATAACAAACGGAGAGAAATATTCTTCCGCTTCTGCGAGTGGAACAGAAACAAATAATGGTGAGAGAAAAATTAGAGTGAAGAAGAGGGGTGTGCGCATATTATGGAGAAAGAGGAGCCTCTTCAGTAGACAAGACTTCGCGACGTGGTGGGCGGGATGAGAGAAAAAGAATAATAAATGTACACAGTGCAGATGCGATGCAGTAGATACAGAGCGCTTTAATCAAAAACACTTGCACAAAGATGAAATACAGTGAGGCGAGGGTGCCGATACTAGCAACGCCTCGGAGTGCCACATAAGAACGCGCAAGTACTAAAAATAGTATTAGGGCGTAAAACCCGATGCCGAACTCGGCGAGAGGAATTCCGAAAATATCAGAATACTGACTATCTGCGACGATATTACATCCAGAGAGTCCATCAATATCACAAATAAGGGGCGTACCGTCTGCCTTGTGCTTCGCAAGGTACAGCGAATCTGCAAGGCCTATAAGAGACAAGAGGAGAATGCCTATAGTAACTGCGCGGGTCATTGTCTCTAGAATACGCGCTCATTCCCTCTCACGCAAATACGTGCGTTATACTGTATACATATGCGTACCCGGATACTCCGTGCTCTCCTCGCTCTCGTTTTAGCCATCTCAGCAGGAACGGCAGGCTACCAGCTTAGGGCTCCGGCAGAAGTTACTGTTTCCGAACAGGTAGTGCCCGCTCCGTCGGCACAGTCCGTGCGTATCTTGTACAGCCTTGATAAGAAACAGCACGATCAAGAGATTATCTCGCTCATTAACGAAGCCGAGGAGCGGGTCTACTTTGCCATATACGTCTTTACCCTCGATTCTATTGCTGACGCGCTTATCGCGGCGAAGAAGCGCGGGGTGGATGTGCGTGGGATCATCGACTCTGGAGAGGCGAGAGATGGGTACAGCGCCTCTATTGTGAAGAAACTGCTCTCCGCGAACATCCCAATGTTCACCGAGAAACACGCGAGTGGTACCGGCATTATGCATATCAAACTACTTGTAACAGAGAACGCGTATGCGACCGGGAGTTACAACTGGACCAAGTCGGCAACCACGGCAAACGACGAGATTCTTGAGATAGGGACTGATAAGAATCTTCGGGAAGCGTATGAAAATATTTTAAAGAAACTACTTGAGGCCTACAAAGGAAACTCGGCCGCTAACGCGGCCGATTCTGTTTCTATCGGTACCATCTCGTATCTTGAGGCCAACAAATACGTTGGCGAAATTGCTTCTGTGCGCGGGATACTTGAGCGCGTATACACCTCGGCAAGCGGGACAACTTTTCTTGATTTCTGCAAAGACTACAAAACCTGCCCTTTCTCCGCAGTGATATTCAAAGACGATGCCAAGAACTTCGGTGACCTCTCTCGGTATGAAGGAGAAGAGGTAACCCTCTCGGGTAAGATCTCGATCTACGAAGGCCGCGCGCAAATCATCCTCTCTGAATCTTCCCAGTTCACACGCTAGAGGTATGTTTGCCTGTTCCTATATTTTCGTGCTATACTGGAAGGAACACCAGTGTCTACAGAACGCCTCCGTATCAATAATGAAATCCGCGCGCAGGAAATGCGCGTTATTGGTGCGGACGGAACAAACCTTGGTGTCCTCTCCCTCGCAGACGCCCTATCAGCGTCAAAGCTCGCAGGGCTCGATCTTATCGAAATCTCGCCTTCGGCGACCCCTCCCATTGCGAAGATCATGGATTATGGTAAATTTGAATACGAGCGAAGCAAGAAGGAGAAAGTGGCTAAAGCAAAGGTCAGAATCTCCGAAACTAAGGAGGTCCAGATTAAAGTCGGTACTGGTGACCACGATATGCTCCTAAAGGGCAAAAAGGCCGCAGAGTGGCTCTCCGAGGGGCACCGTGTACGCGCGGAGCTCTTCCTTAAAGGGCGTTATAAGGGTATGAGTGAGGACTTCCTCCGGACACAGCTTGAGAAGTTCCTCATACGGATACCTTATGCGTACAAGGTTGCCGAGCCCATAGCTAAAAGCCCGAAGGGGTTTGCGGCCGTTATAGAGCGAGACCTTCAGGCACAAGCGAAACGAGAGAAGTCTCTCAACCGACCCTCGGAACAAGAAAATCAACCAAAAAATGAAAACTAACAAATCTTATCTAAAACGAATACGAGTGACCCGCAAGGGTAAGCTTATGGCGCGCAAGCCAGGACAGAACCATTTCAATGCAAAGCAGAGCGGTTCTAAGCGTTCAGCGAAGCGTCGCGCAGTATCACTCTCGCTTACGACAAAGGTGCGGGCGCGCTTCCTCCCCGGCTCGGGAGCTAAAGCTAAGTAATTTCAATTTTTAACTAACTTTTTATGACAAGAATCAAGGGTGGGGTAATGGCACAGAAGCGTAAGACAAATATATTGAAGCGTGCAAAGGGCTTCCGTCATGGTGGCTCTACTAAAATTGCGCAGGCACATGAGCGACTTATGCGCGCAGGTCGCTACGCGTTTGCTCACCGTCGCGACAAGAAGACCGACTTCCGCCAGCTCTGGATCGTGCGCCTGAATGCCGCAGTTCGCGAAAACGGCCACACGTCCTATAGCGCTTTCATCGGCAAGCTCAAGAAGACCGGCTTCGCGCTCGACCGCAAGGTCCTCGCCACCTTCGCCTCTGAGCACCCAGAAATCTTCGCCCGCATCGCAAAGAAGGTTGTCTAATAACCTTCAACACAAAGCCCCGCTCACGCGGGGCTTTTGCTGTCTTTCCTTTCATGATATTCTGTTGGTGGGTAGTCTTTCCCAAATCATTTTGGGGAATGCCTTTGAGCTCTGTGAACAATTAATATGGAATGGGAACCAGTGAGAAAAGAGAAAGGGTCTCTCTGTGGTAGTAAAGACCTACGCAAGAAGTTCCTCCTTTATCCACATAGAGG
>CAYGEV010000044.1:0-5153 GCA_964349035.1 uncultured Candidatus Saccharibacteria bacterium | reverse complement strand
CTTGTCGAGGACTCCGATACATTTGTTTGTATCGGAGTCATAATAGCCCTGTGGGGTGTTAGTGCCTTGCGAGGATGCCCCTCGCCACAATAGTGTCTGGGTCGCCCCAGGCACAAAAATAGAGGACCTGAAGTAAAGGTCCTCCTGCCAAACAAAAGGTCACCGTAAGGTGACTCTTTTTTATTCTCTATGCGCTACACTAAAGGTACATGCTCGGACTCACCAAACAGGAGGAAAAGATCTTGCGGAAGCTGAACACGCCCATCAAGATCCAGAACTTTCTAGATGCGCTCGCTATCAGCTACGAGAAGAAGGGAGAGACGTATATGTCGCCCAGGCGCGTTCTGCGAGAGAAGAAGGCGCGCTGTCTTGAGGGAGCGATGCTCGCGGCAGCTACGCTCTGGCTCCACGGGCAGAAGCCACTCCTTCTCGACCTCCGCACTACAGCCGAAGACGAGGACCACGTCGTCGCACTCTACCAGATCAACGGCTACTGGGGCGCAATAAGCAAGACCAACCACCCCGTGCTCCGCTTCCGCGACCCGATATATCGCACCGTGCGCGAGCTCGCTCTCTCTTACTTCAACGAGTACTTTATGTTTGATACTGGCAAAAAGACTCTGAGAGAATATTCGGTACCGATAGATCTCTCAAAGCTCGGCGAAGCGTGGGTCACCGCCGAACACGAGATGTTTGAGATGGTTGCGGTCTGCGACAACGCCCGCCACTTCCCTCTTGTTCCGAAGAGAAATATACGCCATCTGCGCAAAGCCGATACTATAGAGATTCGCGCAAGCGACCTGCTTGAGTGGAAGCGAAGCGACCCCCGCACCTAAGCTCGTAGTACCACAACCTCGTCGCGATCATCAAAGGCAATAAGCGTAGATGCTTTCCCTTCACGCTTACCGCCGTCAATATAGAAGTCAACCCTGTCGCCGAAATACGCGCGCGCCTCTTCGATTGTGCGGGCGGGTGGCAACCCTTCTGGATTCGCACTCGGGGCGACCAGTGGCCCTGTTGCTCGTAGAAACTCTTGCATGTTCTCATCTTTTGGTATACGAAAGGCGAGTGTGTGCGTCCCGCGATGCAGATATTCTGGAGCAGAAGTGCATGGCAATATAAAACTCACAGCGCCGTGGAGCCTTGCGAGTGCATTCTGTTGATTCTCCGAAAGGCTCGCGCCAAACAACGACAGATCTTCTATAGAAGAAATAAGAATAATGCATGGTTTCGACGGCGTGCGCCCCTTCAGCACATACAGTCTCTCAACTGCAGATTGGTTGAGCGCGCACGCGACCACACCATACAGGGTGTCGGTAGGAATAACTCCCACACCGCCATTCTTCAAGGTTTCTGCTTCTTTCATGCTTATGCGCGACGTTCAGTCTCTACCTTGAAGATGCGGTCGCGAAGCTCGGTAGAGGAGTACCCGTGATCGCGTGTATTGAAATACATTTCTATCGGCAATTCAGATCCGGTATACTTCTTGCCTTTCCAATCTCCACCGATAATACGAATATCTGGTTTGATATGCATCAGAAGATTGTAGAGATCCTCTTCTGTCTTGTATACCACGGTCTCGTCAATGTAGCGTATGCCACGGAGAATAATCTGACGTTCTTCAAGCGTCATAATCGGCTTATTTTTCTTCTTTCCTCTATATTCCGCAGATGTCTCCGACGGATCGTCTTGAATAGCGACGATGAGGTGGTCGCACACCTCCTTTGCTTCTTTAAACATCAATATATGCCCTGCGTGGCAGAGGTCGAATGCTCCAGCAGTAAACCCAACTTTCTTTCCTTCTCTCATTTCCTAGAAGGATACCATAGCTAGTATTCCCGATACCAGAAACCAAGGGGGCCAAGCTGAAGATACTTCCCTATCTTCGTGCGGCAGATAGAGAGCGCGAGCGCGCGCGTACCAAGGGCATCTCCTATGCGTGGCGCAAGGGAGCGCATATACGCACCCGAAGCGCATATCACGCGGATACGTGCAACACAAAATGCGCGCGCTCCTGCGCGCGCAAATACCTGCGCCCAGCTCTCGCGTACCGCGTCAATACGAAAGTCCTCGCCAAGTGCCTTTGACGGCTCGAGAGTCTTCGGGGCTTTGTCGAGGAGACTCTCAATTTTTACTTTTAAATCTTTTTTTGAAATGGTACCTATGTTTCCTAGCGTCACACGATAGAGGGTCTCGATGTGTTCTGGAATGTCTTCTTCACGCAATGCCCCCTCAAGTTTGTGTAGAAAAAGTGGCTTGCCACGAAGCGTTTTCGATGAAAACGCCGGATATGCACGTATGTGCGCGCCGCGCTCCTGCAGAAGCGCTTCCATTACCTGCGCCTCCGGTGGCGACACCTCTCTTCCTTCCTCTACAAGACCGAGCACATCTCCGGTGTCGCTTCCTGCTCCAATCAAGATTTCCACTTCATACTCCTTATCAAGTCCCGTATACTCCTTCTGCTTCTTACATTCATCCCCGAGAAGTACAAGGAGCTTGCCAGAGGCCATCGGGTCGAGACGTCCCGCATACGAGGCGGGAGCTCCCTCATAAGCGGGATTCTCTCTCTTCCACGCCTTAATCGCGCCGAGCGGTGTCTCGCCAATATGCTTCTTAAGAGTTGTGTATCGCCTCACGATGCGAGTATAGCCCAGTATTGCTACAATGTTTACATGCTTCCAAACCGCTCACCCTGGATACACCAGCTTGCGCGCACCCGCGCTGTTGTGCCGATCATGGAACCTGCCGAAACAGATGTTGTTATTGTTGGCGGAGGTATTGCGGGCGTTACCACCGCATTCTTCACCCTCCGCAACACAGATAAAAGGGTTATCCTCTTTGAGGCCGATAAGATTGCGCACGGTGCGACCGGCCACAACGCAGGACAGATCACAAGCTACTTTGAGCGTCCGCTCCTCGAGCTCGTTGAGGAGTTCGGGTTTGACCTTGCGATCGCTGGGCAACGTTCCGTAGAGTCTGCCTGGGGGCTTATCGACTCTACCATCAGCGAGGCTAAGCTCTCGACTCCGCTCTATCGCTTCGTTGGGCACGCGGGCCTCTCTACCTTTGAACAAGTGCTTGCTCACTTGAAGAACAATCAGCTCCGAGCGCGTGGTGAGCTTCCTCACGAGATTATCTTCGTCGCAGAAGAGTGGCCTGAGCGACGCGATATCCCGACACACTTTGCAGATTTCTTTTCCGTCGTCCCACAAAGAGAGATCCTGGAGCTTCTCAATACAAACGATACACAATATATTGCCTCCTTATCTTTTGAAAAAGGGTGTATGAACAGCGCCCTTTTCACCGAAGAACTTCTTGGGTACCTAGTCGCCACGTACAGCGAGCGCTTCTCGTTCTTTGAAGAAAGTCCTGTTAGAACAATTCGTCTGCAGAAAGACTCTGCCACTCTCGATGTACGTACCCACGCCGTCAAGGCGTCCCGCGTCGTCCTTTGCACCAACGGATTCGAACACTTTACGATTACTAACGAAGCCGGCAAAGATATTGACACCTCATTCCACCACTCAATCTCTGGGCGTATTGGCTATATGTCTGCGTATCTCGACCCGAGATCTGACTCTCCAATAGCGATTAGCTATTTCCCAAAGGTAAATAGATTTAACCTTGAGCGCGACCCGACAGGCGAAACGTACTTCTATCTCACGAGACGCCCCTTTGAACATCCAGAGAAAGGCCCTCACACGCTTATCTCAACAGGCGGGCCCGAGAAAGTGTTACCAAACGGCGCTGACTATGACCGCGCAAACTCTTGCGATGAAGAAATAAAAATTGAGATAGACGAATTCTTGCGTACTACCTATGCGAAGTATCCAGAAAATGAAGCCGATCACCTCTTCTGCTGGCATGGACTCATGGGCTTCACGCCAAACAGGATCCGCCGTGTTGGCGAAGAACCAGTGAACCCTACCCTCCTCTACAATCTCGGATGCAACGGTGTTGGTATCCTCCCTTCTGTATACGGCGCATCACGTATCTCGCGCATTATCGCAGGAGAACGCCTTGACCCATCTATCTTTGACCTGCACGATCAGAGCTAAGCTCTTGGTATACTTACCCTAATGCTTACAAACATCTTCCTGCTCGCAATGTCTCTCGCTCTCGTGATTAAGGGAGCGACTCTCGCCACTACGTACGCCGAGCGGCTCTCAATGAGCTTCCCGATCTCGCGTTACACAATTGGTTTTATTGTTGTTGCAATTATTTCAATACTCCCCGAGACCTTTATTGGTATCACGGCCGCACTACAGGGCACGCCCGAGTTCGGACTTGGGGTACTCTTCGGGTCAAACGTTGCCGACCTCACGCTTATCTTTGCAATTATTATCTTCTTCTCTCGGCACTCGCTCAAGGCAGAGGCAAAAATATTGAGAAACCATATTGCCTATCCGGCGATGCTTGCCCTTCCACTCGTACTTGGGCTCGACGGCTTTTACTCTCGTGTTGAAGGCGCAGCGCTTATCATCGCTGGTGCCGCTTTCTACTTCGTTATCTTGCGCGAGGGAGCTTGTAGAGACTGTGTTGTCCCTGCTTATACAGAAGATAGAGTAAAGAATTTCTCTCTTCTGATCTTCAGCATGGCGCTTCTGCTCATAGGCGCTCACTTTACTGTCGTATCTGCTACTGCTGTTGCTACACTGCTCGGCGTAAGCCCCATACTAATTGGAATGCTTATTGTCGGACTTGGCACGACACTCCCTGAGCTATTCTTCTCTCTGTCTTCTGCAAAAAAGAAAGATGATTCTCTCGCTATTGGTGACGTCTTGGGAACGGTTCTTGCTGATGCTACGGTGGTAGTGGGTATCATCGCGGTCATTCACCCATTTGCTTTCCCACTCAAGATTATTTATGTCACGGGTGCGTGTATGCTTGTCGCGGCATTCATTCTCTTCCGTTTTATGCGCTCAGGCAAGACACTTACCGCGCGCGAAGGCAAGCTCCTTTTCCTCTTCTGGGTTGCCTTTGTCTGTATTGAGCTCGCTGTAAATCTCTAAAGAAGTGCTTGACAAAATGGGCGAGATTTGCGATTATCAAGGGGTCAACCAGCGCTGGATCCAAAGAAGTGGGATCGAGCTTCTATTTCGGCTACCTGATTTGATACATTAGACAATCCAATATCAAACATATCTCGTATG
>CAYGEV010000043.1:0-5219 GCA_964349035.1 uncultured Candidatus Saccharibacteria bacterium | reverse complement strand
TCACTCCTTCGTCTGCGGCGACGACGAGGATGGCGATGTCGGCAGCAGCGGCACCGCGCTCACGGAGCGCCGTAAACGCTTCGTGTCCGGGCGTGTCGAGGAAGGTAACACGACGCCCGTTATGCTCAGCGATATACGCGGAAACATGCTGGGTGATACCACCCGCCTCACCCGCTGCAACATTCGCCTTCCGGATGTAGTCCAAAAGAGAAGATTTGCCGTGGTCTATGTGGCCCATCACCGCAATGACAGGTGGCCGAACCATTTTTGCCATAGTATCTCTATTTCATCACAAAATTCGTGTATAATCAACCTTAATGTTTTGGAAGAAGAAACGAGTGTATTTGGATACTGCTGCGGGGGTGGCGGGGAACGCGTCGTCGCCCCACGCGGAGGGGCGCGAGGCGAAGCGCGTACTTGAGGACGCGAGGACGCGTATTGCACGTCTTTTGGAGGTACAAGCAGACGATATCGTTTTTACGAGCGGGGCCACCGAGGCGAACGCACTTGCAATACTCGGTCACGTGCGTACCAAGCCAATTGGTTCTCATGTGTTGTATCTGCCGAGCTCACATGCTTCTGTCGTAGAGAATATGAAGCTCCTTGCGGAAGAGGGGTATGTGGCGGAGGTTCTTCCAATAAAAAATTATCGTGTTGATACGGTGGCGCTCGCGAACATGATTCGTCTCAATACGGTTCTTGTATCGGTAGATGCGGTATGCGGGGAAACGGGCGTTATATGGAATACGCGAGAAGTAAAACAAGTGATCGGACAAAAAATACTGTTGCATGTTGATGCGAGTCAAGCACCACTCACCGAGAAGATGACCCGCGCACACTTTGGTGCAGACATGCTCACCCTTGATATTTCAAAAGTGAGTGAGAAGCGCGGAATCGGTCTTCTCGTGGCCCACCGCACCATTCCACTTGAGCCACTGTTTCGCGGGGGAGGACAGGAGCGAGGAGTGCGTTCGGGGAGTCAGGTGCCTCTTCTTGCAGAGTGTTTTGCGCGCGCAAGTGCGCGCGCGCAAGCGGGTCGTGAGGTATTTTTGAAAGATGCGCGCGCGAAGCGCGCGCATCTTATCGAGCGCATACAAAACATTCCGAACATTTTTATACAAGAAGGGAAATCGCAAGCCCCGAATATTGTAAGTATCTCTCTTCCGGGGCGCGACACCGACTACCTACTTGCCTTACTTGATGAAGCTGGTTTCGCACTCGCGTCAAGGAGCGCCTGCGAGACTGATAGCGAAGAAGGGTCTCGCGCAGTCTTTGCCCTTACGGCCGACATAGCGCGCGCGAAAGCGACACTCCGCATCTCGTGGGACGCCAGTATTTCCGATCGTGATCTCAAACGCTTTGCGCACGTTCTTGTAAAGGAAGTTGCCTTTATTGACAGCACTGGCTTGAGGTAGCAATATATACGTATGGATATAGAAGAACTCTCAAAGTCCCAACTCATTCTTCTGACGATTCTCGTCAACTTCGTTACCTCGGTCGCGACAGGCATCCTTACCGTCTCGCTTCTTGACCATGCACCGGCTGTAGTCACACAGACAGTAGATCGTGTTATTGAGCGCACGATAGAGACGGTGGCAGCAGCACCTGCGGCCATTATTCAGGCACCAGCGCCATCAAACCAAGACCTCGTTACAAAGGCCATCGGCGCTGCCGCCGGGCGCGCGGTAGCTCTGTACGATGCTGATGCAAGCACTTCAACACCGGCTTTTGCATACGGCACGTACCTTCCTAAGGCACGCGCAATTGTAACTGTTGGTATAGAATCCCTACCTAAGGAGATCATTGTTGGCTTCCAGAGCGGGGTAACTATTCCTGCCTCTCTTGCCCGCGAGGGCGAGGGCGTGGCTGTTTACGGATTTTCTGATAAGGCAGCTCTACCAAAGGTAGATTCCCCAACGCTTCTTGCGCCTACAGACTTACATCTAGGAGAGACCGCTCTTGCTCTTACCGCAAATGGATTCGCTGTAACTGGCATTGTTTCTAGAGTAAGTACCGATGGGGTATACACGACCCTTCCTGAGGTTGGAGCAGGCAATGCGGTTGTAAATCTAGCTGGCAACCTAGTCGGTATCGGCTCAGGATCTTCTTCAGGTATTCTTATTAGCGCTTCAACTATTGGAAGCGTCCTTACCGCGACAAGCAGTGTTGTTGCTGCTGAGCCAGCACCAAAGCCACAATAAGTATTTTTACTAGCAATGCCACCATTCACTAATTTCACCACCAAAGCAAAAGAAGCGGTGCGACGCGCGCACGAGCTCGCCATAGAGCGCGGGCAAAATCATGTTTCAACAACGCACCTCTTTGCCGCTCTCGTTTTGCAAGAAGAATCCCTTGTTTTCTCAATGTTGGAGCGCATGGATATTGATACCAATCTCCTCACTGACATTGTTCTTGAGCAGCTTGAGAGCCCAGAATCAGCAAACACCCTCTCTCCTTCATATCAGATATATCTTACGCCAGAGCTTGCTCAGGCTCTTGAGGCCTCGACTAAGATTATGGTACGCCTCGGAGACACCTTTGTTGGTACGGAACACCTCTTTCTTGCTGTTATAGAGCACCCAGGCCAGGTAGCAGATATTCTTAATCGTTTTTTGATACGCTTTGAGGGCGCGAGTGCAATATTGAAAGAGATAAAAGAATCAAAGGACGTGAAAGGAACAGAGCCACGTCGCCCACGCGCTCTTGCAAAATATGCTCGCAACCTCACCAAGCTTGCTGCAGATAATAAACTTGATCCTGTCATTGGTCGCGATATAGAGATCAATCGAGTGATACAGATTCTCTCTCGTCGCACCAAGAACAATCCAGTGCTTATTGGCGAGGCGGGCGTGGGTAAGACCGCTATTGCCGAGGGACTCGCTCAACGCATGTCTGTAGGAGATGTCCCAGAGTCCTTAAAAGGGAAAGAGCTTCTTTCACTTGACCTTGGTCTTATGATTGCGGGGACGAAGTATCGTGGCGAGTTTGAAGAGCGGATGAAAAACGTGATGAAAGAGGTTGAGCGTGCAGAAGGGAAGGTGATTCTTTTTGTTGACGAGCTCCACACGCTTGTTGGCGCCGGAGGTGCCGACGGCACCATGGACGCTTCAAATATGTTAAAGCCAGCCCTCTCGCGAGGTGAGATTCGTATGATCGGCGCCACGACACTCAAGGAGTACCAGAAATATATTGAGAAAGATGCTGCGCTCACAAGGCGCTTCCAGTCCATTTTCGTACAAGAACCATCTATAGAAGATGGTGTGGCTATTCTTCGAGGGCTACGCGACAAGTACGAGCTCTTTCACGGAGTGCGCATTACCGACGGTGCCATTGTTGCTGCTGTTGAGCTCTCTTCGCGCTACATTAGCGAACGTTTCTTGCCAGACAAGGCGATCGATCTTATTGACGAGGCAGCATCTGGGCTTCGCATCGCGCTCGAAAACAAACCACAACTCCTCGAAGAAACAGATAGGAAGATTCGTCGTCTTGAGATTGAGCACCAAGCACTCCAGAAAGACTTAGGTGGTGAGCACGCAAAAGAGATAAAGGAGCGGATTAAGTCTGTCGATGCAGAGATAGCTGACTTGCGCGAAAAGACAAGTGAGCTAGAGCTAAAGTGGAAGAATGAGAAGGAGGTGCTTACGGGGATACGTATGGCGAAAACCGAACTTGAGAAGCTCAAAATAGCGGCGGACGCTGCAGAAACGGCGGCAGATCTTGGCACGGCCGCGGAGATCCGTTACGGGCGCATCCCTGCCATCGAGAAAGATTTGGAGTCAAAGGTGAAGCGGCTGAAGATACTTCAGCGTTCTCGCCGGGTGTTAAATGAAGAGGTTACTGAGCAAGAGATTGCCTCAGTTGTTTCTCGATGGACAGGCATTCCTGTCGCGCGCATGCTTGAGGAGGAAGCAGCGAAGCTTGCGCGTATGGAAGAAGCTCTGAAGGGAAGCATTATTGGGCAGGATATGGCGGTGAAGAAGGTGGTAGACGCGGTTAAGCGCTCGCGTGTGGGTATTAGTGACCCTAATCGGCCTATCGGCTCGTTCCTCTTCTTGGGGCCAACAGGTGTCGGCAAGACCGAGCTCTCGCGTAAGCTTGCGGAGTTTATGTTTAATGATATTGAGGCGCTTGTGCGAGTCGATATGAGCGAGTTTATGGAGAAGCACTCTGTGGCGAAGCTTATCGGAGCACCTCCTGGATATGTGGGTTACGAAGAATCAGGCACGCTCACCGAGCGCATTCGCCATCGCCCGTATGCTGTGGTGCTCTTCGACGAGATAGAGAAGGCGCACCCGGAAGTGTTTAATATCCTGCTCCAGGTGCTCGATTCTGGGCACCTCACCGACGGAAAGGGGCGTAAAGTTAATTTCAAAAACACTATCATTGTATTGACCTCCAATATCGGTGGAGAGTTTATGGACAAGTTGGCGCACATCGGGTTTGGTACGGCAGATGCCACTGACGCAACGCGCTACGAAGAAACAAAGGAGAAGGTTATGGGAGCGCTCAAGGAGCATTTCCGCCCAGAATTCTTGAACCGTCTCGACGACATCATTAGTTTCGATGTGCTTTCTAAAGAGGCACTTGCACGCATTGTGGACACACATGTCGAGGAAGTGATGAAGCGTTTAGCACAGAAGCGCATTGCACTTGTGATACAGCCAGAGGTACGTACTTGGCTTGCCAACAAAGGGTACAACCCACAATACGGCGCTCGCCCGCTCCGCCGTACGGTGCAAGATAGTATTCTCACTCCGCTTGCTTCAATGATGGTCGCGCAAGGCATCTTGGAGGGCGCTACGGTCACGGTATCTATCAGAGCCGATGAACCGCATTTTGAGGTGAAAAAGCGTTTAACACGAACACGATCAAAGGAGAAGGTTGCTGTTGAAGCGTAATTTGCGAGAGAAAGCACGTTCTGATATACTCTCTTTATGTCACAAGATCGTCTATTAAAGCTCCGCTCCACGAAGTCCAATCATGTTATCTGGACGCGCAAGAACAAAAAAAGTGTCGAGCGCAAGATCGAGCTTAAAAAGTTTGACCCCACCCTCAAAAAGAATGTCCTCTTTAAGGAGGTTAAGAAATAACAAATTTTTATTATATCTGGTATCGTTCTAGGGTGGGGACTGAGTTAAGGGCTTTGACCCTTCTCCCCCCACTTGGGTCCATAGTTTAGTGGTAGAACATCGGTCTCCAAAACCGATAGTCCAGGTTCG
>CAYGEV010000042.1:0-5384 GCA_964349035.1 uncultured Candidatus Saccharibacteria bacterium | reverse complement strand
GATGGGTACGTTGTAAGTGCAATAATTGCTCCAGTTCTTGGATCCATAATAATACCTCCGGACTCAAGACTTGAATATTTTTTATTCAATTTAGAAATCGCGTCCTCAAGACGCGTTTGTACATCTGGCTCTATGGTTGTGATAATATCTCCTTCGCGTGCATCCTTAGCAGTAATAAGAAGATCCTCTACACTTGAGAAAAGTTGGGCAAAGAAGTTTCTATACAGCGACTCTCCAGACCTAGAAAGCACGTTGTCGTACGAAGCCTCAAGACCTGTCTGACCAGAGAGGGTGTCGCTTGAGCCGTAAGAAACAATACCTATTGACTGTGCTGCGAGAGACCCGCCTGGGTACTCTCGCCACCTCTCACGAAGCACTAGAATGCCAGGAATTTTCTTATCTCTAAGTAATTTACCTTCTTCTTCAGAAAGGCGATGTGCCACTTCTATATAGACGCGTGACTTCTTATCCGCAAGAGATAAAAATTCTTCTTCAGAAATAATTCCTTCTTTGGGTAGCGCTTCGTATACAAGCTTCGGATCTTCTATGACTTGCGGGTTTATTGCTATAAGAAACCCGCTACCAAGCGTTGCCGCAGATATAAGCGAGGAGTCTCTGCGGGTGAAATGTATTGTTCCTCTATCAAAGAGTCCTCCGCCACCCGAAGAGAACTGGCGATCTGCCTTAATTGCATATTCTTTCCCGTGTACTATTTGTATAAAGTACAGCCGGAGAAGTATGGCACAAGCAATAAGGAGCACACACACAAGAATAAGTCTGATGCGTAAGAGAAATGATGCCCGCATACATCACTTGAGAGCCGTACCTCCTTTTGAGCGAACAAATATTTTAGTCTCTGGTTTTGCATATCCTTCAGTTGTGTATTCAACTGCCGTGATCTTCGCTACTTCTTCTAGATATTGCCTCTCTAGGCTAGCAAGGGAGGAGCTTTCTGTGCGTACTGATTGTGTAAATTCTACGGTAAGTGTTGCATAGCTCATCACAACGGCTATCGTACCAATATAGATAAGTAATAGAAGCCCAACTAGAGCATAACAAAAGTGATTGATAGGTAGCGAGAGCGCTGAAAAGTAAGTGTTACGCATGGTGAGAGTGGTTTCGCTCAAAAACACGGAGCTTCGCACTGCGTGCGCGACGATTCGCCAGGACTTCTTCACGAGTTGGCACAAGAGGCTTCTTAGGAACCATCCTCCCCTGTCCGTCCTCGACCGCGGTGCGGAGTATCTCTTTCACAATCCGATCTTCGATGCTGTGGAAAGAAATGACTGCTACTCGCCCGCCCGAACTAAGGGCCGATAGTGCTGCAGAAAGCCCTTCACGAAGTGCGCCAAACTCATCATTAGTTGCAATACGCAAGGCTTGAAATGTTTTAGTCGCTGGGTGTGTCTTGCCAGTGTGGTAAGAGCGTGGAGTGCCAGCAAGAATAGCTTTCACCAGTGCGTTCGTTGTGAGCAAGCGCTCTTTTGCGCGCGCCTCAACAATAGCGCGTGCAATACTTCGTGCGAAACGCTCTTCACCATATACGAAAATGATATCTGCCAAATCTTTTTCCGAAGAAGAGTTTACAATACTTGCCGCAGTCTCGCCGCCCTCTCCGTAGTTCATCAAGAGTGGTTCGTCGCTCTGAAACGAAAACCCGCGAACAGATGCGATCTGAAACCCGCTCCACCCCAGATCGAAAAGTGCTTTATCTATCGCTTCTATATTGAGAGATGAGAGAATGTCAGGAAGATTGCGGAAATTGTCCTGCACAATATGCACGCTTGGGCGCTTTGTACGAGCATCTTTTACAACAACTTCTTGAGCACGCACAATTGCTTCTGCATCGGCGTCAATACCAACAAGCACACCACGTTCACCAAGCTTAGAGAGCATGGCGCTAAAGTGCCCTGCTCCACCGAGCGTCGCATCTAACACCGTATCTGTAGGTTGGACGTCTAGTGCCTCTAGGACCTCACTCATGAGTACGCTGTCGTGTTTTGCCTCCATATTAGAGTGTGGCGCCACGTTTCTCCGCGAGTGTGTCAGCGTCTCGCTCAAGCGCTTTGGTGTACTTCTTCCAGGCATTCTCTTCCCAAATTTCCACACGCTCGGCAACTCCGGCAACAACAGCTTTCTCAGAAATGCTCGCAAATGCTTTCAGATTTTCTGGGACGAGTATGCGACCAGACTGGTCAACATCAGCCTCAAATGAGCCCGCGAGGAAGAGGCGGGCAAGACCGCGGTGCGCCGAGTCGCCATTCACGTCGAGGGCAAATTTCTTCGCTTCTACCTCCCAGCTCTTGCGCGAGAAGACGTAGAGACAATGATCAAGGCCGCGGGTTACGACAACCACACGGCCGAGAGCTTTACGAAATTTCGAAGGCAACGAAATTCTATTTTTTGTGTCAAATGTGTGTAGGTATTCTCCGAGGAACATAAGCGCGGTTAGTGTTGGAGAGACAAGCCATGACCCTTGTATCCCACTTCATTAACCATAATTGGATTATATCCCACTCTCCCCCACCACCATATTTAGTTATCCACACCAAAAGAAAAGGCACCCCTACAGGGCGCCTCATCTCACAAAAGAGCTATTATTCCTTGAAATCAAGGGGTCCGCAGACAGTGTCTGATGACCCTTGGATTATAAGGTTTTTACTTGCCATCCAAATGCCTCCGAGCGGCGCCCACCTGCGAAACCTGGTGTCATACGCCAAGAAAAAACGATACATGCAGTTTTTCCCCGGCTGGTGTGGAAATGACATCGGTTCAATAAATGCTTGCCGATACATCTTCCGTCCTGGTTGCCCTGCGATAATGCGCGCAATTCGGTCAGAGTTTTCTACTTCTCCCCGGTGTTTGATGATATTTCTTACCTTACCATGAGGAGGAAAAAATACTTTAACCAGATGCGAACACTTTCCAACCCTAGGTTTGAAGACGCAGGGCTCCGTGGGCTCTTCTTCAAGTACCCACTGCTCCCTTCGTCCTGTCTGCACAACACCAGCAGTTTCCCAGAGATTGAGGGCTAAACCGTATGACTTGTCTCCTTCACTGGTTATGGTGCTTATTGAGCGGTCGCGCAACTGATGGAAGCCGGGCTCATCAGGTCTATTGCGTGTAAGAACAAAGAAAAATTGCTTTTCCTCGAGAGCTTGCTGGAGCGAAATAGAGGGGCCAAAAAGTATTTCGTCATCGGAAGCTCGCATGCCTCTCACTACTAGAGCGCGACGCAATACACTGTTCTTCCAATATTCAATTTCTTTCTTGAACTTTGGATTAACAATGCATGACATCCCCAGTCCGCATGGTCGCTCGTCGATCTCGTAGACATTGATTTCTCCATCTTTTGAAAGAGAGAAGTCAATACACCCGAAGACCGACGGTATGCCGTAGGTATTCCTAACCCACGTTGCTTCGGGAAAGAAATGTGTAGCCCACTGCTCAATCTTCTTGAGTAGACTACTGGTAACGTCCGGGCCAACTACTTCAACTTTATCAGAAACTGGAAATTTCCAAGGTAACTCACTTGCCGTTTTCATTGCTTTACTCCTTCTTTGTTATTGATTGTTTATGTGAAAGGACAGTTTTTAAACACATACCCATTGCTGGATTGATCTATCGTAACAAGCTAAGATTCCCACTGTCAAATCACGCCTGTGCTTTAATTAGATGCTTCAGAAAGACGTTTGCAAACAAACTCGTGCGGGAGACTCGCGAGGAACCATCCTGCCTTAGGACCAGAATCGCGATTAAGAAAAACGCGGTATATAGCGCTGAAGAGTTTTGCGGGCGCAATAGGCGCACTAGTCTTAAGCTCGTGTAGAAAGGCGTGCGCCTCTTCCCCGCTCTTTGGAGCTTGCATATATGTAGCAAGCAATGCAAGTGCGTGTTTCTGTTCCACAGAAAGTTCAACCGTCGGCAGCTCTTTTTGTAGCTCATATTTAAATTCTTCAGGTGCATAGGTAGTCAGCCAGAATTTCGCATACCGTGCGCGTTCTTCGAGCGCCTTAATCTCTTCTTCGGTAAGCGCGCTTTTTTTAACTCGCTCTGCCTCTTCTCGAAGAATTAGGTGAGGCATCTGTACAATAAATGCTACTTCGCGAAAACGCATCTGCCACGGAATGGGTGGGGTCGCTTGGTCGCTTGGAAGTTGACAAAACATATACGTACGCGCATAATCTGTGCCGTTTCCCTGCCGTACAAACTCGGCAAGCTCGTCATACCAGTCATAAAGACGTGGCACTGATTCGCCAGATGGATCAATGTCAATCTGTTCGCGAATGTCCTTACCGATAAGTGCAAGACGGAAGAGTTGCGGCGGAAAAAGTTCACTTACATCTTTCGCGCTTGCGCCTCGCCCTTTCGACGAAGACATCTTCTTCCCTCCAACAAGAAAAAACTCGTACGGAATATTAAATGGTGGTTCATAGTTAAAAACTTCTTTCGCGATATGGTCAGCAACATCGCGTGAACCACCCTTGGTAGAGTGATCCTTGCCGCCACCTTCAATATCTACTCCTTTCGCCACCCATTTTGCTGCCCACTCTGCCTTCCAAAAAAGTTTTGCGGTTCCCCCAAACGGTGAAATGCGGCTCGCGTATCCACACGCCTTAACTTCGTCTGGATTTCTATCGCAAGCGTATGCAACTGTTTCTCCATCAAAATCATAAGCACGTGTGGACATTATTTTCCCGCATCTCTCACAAATTACTGAAATCGGAAGCCACGAAGCATCTTTTTCCGACCCCGAGACTTTTTTCATAATTCGACGAATATCCCCTGCACGCTCGAGCGCAATACGGATGAGCGCGTCCATCGCGCCCGAGCGGTACAGCTCGGTAGCGCGGTAGTAGGTAGGAGTAAATCCAGCAGATTTATGCACCGCAACAAATTCTGCGCCAAAATATTCTGCATAATTTTCATACCCCATTTCAGGGCTTGGAGTTGCGAAGAGTGGTTTGCCGAGGTGTTCGCGAAATTTGTCTGCGTCAAGATATCCTGGGATAGAGTCAAAAGGGTCGAAGTCGTTTAATTCGAATTGATATTCGTTTGCAATACCCTTTTCCGACAAAACTTCAGAAATAAGTCCATGAATAGCGACGCCACGCATCGAACCTACGTGCACGCGCCCCGAGAGCGTCTTTTCATCGCGGATGAGAAACTTCTTGCCATCACGCGGAATGCGTGTGTGTTGTATATCACTTGCAATCCTGTCAGCCCACATCATTCTTTAACTATATCACTAACTCACCTTCTCAATGGTGTAGGTCTGCTTCCCTGCGGGGGTTTCGAAGGTGAAAACATCCCCTTTCTTCTTGCCCATAAGTGCGGCGCCAAGCGGAGAGACATGAGAGATCTTCTTCACGCGCATATCTGCC
>CAYGEV010000041.1:0-5461 GCA_964349035.1 uncultured Candidatus Saccharibacteria bacterium | reverse complement strand
CCCTAGCCGCACAAAAGCGAGAGCACGTAGCTTTTGTGAACCGGAGGCGCGACGGCGCCGAGGTGGGGGCTGCGCAAAAATTCAGCAGAATTTTATGTGTGGCCCAAGAGCAAATAACGACAACCGAGCGCTTGGCCGAAGTGGTGGCCACGTTTCTCCCTAGTCGCACCAGTCAGTTTTGCCTGTCTCTTGGATTCGTGTTGAAAGTGGATAAAGGTGTGCATAGTGGGGATAAAGGACACGAGACTTTTTGTCCCGTCCGTGAAATACTTAGTAAGTAAGCCCTATATCTAAAGGCCATGTCTATCAACCTTTCAGACAAAAAGGAGGTGGGGAATCTAGGCGAGCGTGTCGCCGCCGAATACCTGAAACGGCGCGGTTTCGAGATTATTGACCGCAACGTAGCCCGTAAAACAGGGGAGCTCGACCTCGTCGCGAGGAATGAAGACACTCTGCACTTCGTAGAAGTAAAGACGGTAGTCACAGACGAGTTACCATCGTCCAAAGCTACGGAGGGCACAGCCAATGACTCATACGACCCGTCCGTGAACTTGCATGAAGCGAAAGTACGTAAGGTCGCTCGCACAGGGGAGTGGTACGTTGCGGAGGGCAGGTGGGAGGGTGATTGGCAGGTAGATGGGTGCCTCGTGTGGCTGCGCCGGCGAGACGGCAGGGCGCTCGTCCGCTACCTCCCACAAATCGTGTAAGTCTGGTAGGATAGGAAAAACGGGCCGGAGTATGCCGGTAGTACACCTGCTTTGGGAGCAGATAGACCGAGTTCAATTCTCGGCGGCCCGACTAGTTTAAAAACCCTGCGAGAGTAGTTTCGAGCTCTTTCTTCTTGCTTTCAAAATTTGCTATGGACTCTGCGAGTGAGCGCTCAATCAAGAGGTCAAGCGCTTCGCCCGACTCTGTTGCATATGCTCCGCGAATATATGACGCAGTAATGGCGTCGAGTGAGCGCTCAGAGGTTATCTTCTCCTGAGTGCTCGTAACAATAGTCCCAACGAGCTTGCCCGACGCATCTGCGACGCCGCCTCCAGAGGATCCTTGTTGTGCTGCAGCAGAGCCTCCGAGCGCAAGGACATCGACAGTATTACTGCTGAATGTGAATATGTCCTTCACCACCCCGAAGACGAGGGTAGGGAAGAGCATAAATTGTATCTGTTCTGCACCAAGAAACTGTGCGCCGTACCCGCCAATTACCACAGGCGTATCGCGGTCGACCGGATCGTTTGCAAGCGAGATAAATGGAAACTGTTCCGGAAGTGGTCTAAATTGGGAAATGCTTTTGGTCACTGCAAGAAGCGCGAAGTCGTGTTCCCCCGTACCAGAAGGTGCTGGCTTCACAATAAGTTCTGCATTCTCTTCTATCCACTCACTTGAGATGAAAAGAAGGGAAGCTCTGTATGCATCAATAGCTGGTGCTCCCGTACGAACTCCACACGAGACACCGCGCTCGCTTAGGAGAAAATATTGTGCAATGTGCGCGTTGGTAAGAATGATACCCTTGGGATCAATAAAGACTCCGCTCCCGCTAATGGAGCGGATATTTGATCCTTGTGGTGCGTAGCACACTATATTGACGAGAGCATTTCGAAGAACGCTTGTGGCGCTCTCTATAGAACTGGTCGTGATGGCGGTTGATGCTATCTGCTTGGATGGGCTTTCAGGGATTGGCTCCTCTACAGTATTAATCTTTTCCGCTTGCGATATCGGTTCAGATGTATCAATAGCGTCTTCTGCCTCCTCATCTTCAACCTCAAGCACTTCAGAGAAGACAATAGGATAAAATGGGGAAGTATCAGAGAACTCAATTGATGGAACCGTACCAACCTCTCTCACGTCAAAAACGGCGTTCTCTCTATAAATCACCAAGAAGATGCCTCCGAGAAGGAGAAGGGAGGCAATGAAAAAGTCGAGGATTAGGCGAGGCACCTTTATACGCTACTACCAAGCGAGCTGAGACACAAATATATGTCTTCATATATTTGTGCGAAGCGAGCGCAGGGAGGAAGAATTTTACATTCTTAACCTAAAAATGGTATCCTCGCTAATACAGCGGGATTAGTTTAATGGTAGAACTTCAGTTTTCCAAACTGATAGCAGGAGTTCGATTCTCCTATCCCGCACCAAGTATTATGGTAGATTGAAACATATGGAACGGATACGGCAGACACTTCCACAAAAAAGAGAACGCGAGCAGACGCCAGAAGAGCGAGTAGTGACCCTCTCGAAACAGCTCGAGGAGTCGAAAAGCCAGGAGTTTATAAAAGAAAAGCTCCCTGAGCTTTTTAAGCTTCTTGAAAATGAACTCGGTATCAATATTTTAAAGGGAGCAGAAGTAAATGAGGTGTATAGACTATTCCAGGAAAAGAAGTGTCTCGTTCGTGTTGAAAACTTTACAAGAATCCTAGAAGCCCTTGAGTTGAATCGAGGGTTTAGGGTTGGAGAGAGCGCAGATGATTCCCACTACGCAAATGCGGTTATTCCAGAACCTGACGGAATCCGTCTCGCCTTTGCTGAAGGGCAAACATCTGGTCCATTTCGACTCGCTATGGGCCTTGGTAAGTCGCTCGTCGGATTTAATACCACATCCAACCACCTACAAACCTTTGCGGTAGATTTTGACGAAGAAGATCCTCGTGATATTGCCGCCCGAAGGCGCCTTTGTCGACACGTGGAGGGAGAAGTTAGGAAAGGGGATATTCAGGGAGTCGTGATGCGTATCCCACGGAATGTAGTGGAACAAGGTCTCTTATCAGAAAAGGAACGATTAGAGGAAGGGCAGTTCGTTTTCAGAGGATTCCTCACTCCGCACGATGCGTCATAGAACAAAAACCGCCGCGCCAAGAGGCGCGGCGGTTTTTTCTTTTAAAAAGACTATCTCACCGCCTCTTTAAGTGCTTTTGCTGCGCGAAACTTAGGCGTACGGGTGGCTTCTATGCGAATAGTTGCGCCCGTGCGAGGGTTGCGCCCCTGGCGTGCTGGGCGAGCCTTTGTTGCGAAGATACCGAGCCCTGCGATAGAAACCTCGTCTCCTGCGGTAAGACTTGAGACGATTGATTCAATAACCGTCTCGACTGCGCGTTCTGCGTCTGCCTTGGTACTCCCTAGCACTCCGTGCACCTTGTCTATAATATCTGCTTTGTTCATGAATATCTGCTAGCTGGTAATCCCACGATCGGTCGGGTGGGCATGGGGGAAGTATACTAAGTGCCAAAATCTATGCAATATGGCTCTGTTTATAGGTTTTACCGCGCAAATTCTACAACTCGATTCTCGCGAATCACGTTTATCTTGATTTCGCCTGGATACTTCACCTCTTCCTGCACGCGCTTCGCGATGTCACGTGCGAGTTTGTGAACACCAATGTCTGAAACCTTGCCTGGATTTACAAAAATGCGGATCTCGCGCCCCGCCGCGATCGCATACGCCTTTTCGACACCCTCGAAGGTGAGCGCGAGGCGCTCAAGATCTCCCAGGCGGTCGAGATAGCGGTCTACCGTGTCTCGACGCGCACCCGGCCGCCCCGCAGAGACAGCATCTGCCACCTGCACGATCATCGATTCTGGCGTCTCATAGGGGAACTCTTCGTGATGCGACTGCATCGCGAGAATAATCTTAGGGTTGATACCGAATTTCTCGAGAATGCGGCGACCTATCTCAACGTGAGTGCCCTGTACCTCGTGGTCAACCGCCTTGCCAATATCGTGTAGGAGAGCGCCCATACGAGCAGTGTTTGCGTCGGCCCCAAGCTCGGTGGCGAGCATTCCAGCGATATGCGCCATCTCGATAGAGTGCTGAAGCACGTTCTGCCCGTAGCTCGTACGGAAGTGGAGGCGCCCGAGAAGGGCAATAAGCTTCGGGTCAAGGCCAACGACCCCGGCTTCATACGCGGCCTCTTCTCCTTTCTTTTTTATAATCTCATTTACTTCGGCACGAGTCTTTTCCACCGTCTCTTCTATCTTTGCTGGCTGGATACGACCGTCGCTAATAAGCTTCTCGAGCGCAATCTTCGCAATAGCGCGGCGCAGGGGGTCAAATGAGGAAAGGGTGATGTGTCCTGGAGTATCGTCGATAAGCACCTCTACCCCTGTTACCCGCTCAAACGCTTTAATATTGCGCCCTTCCTTACCAATAATCTTCCCCTTCACCTCATCTGATGGGATGACAACCGAGAGAGACATAACGTCTGCGTTCACCGCGTTCCCCAAACGATGAATGGTTGAAATAAGGATCGTGCGCGCCTTGTCTTCAAGCCGTTCGCGACCATGCGCCTCAAGCTTCTGGAGGCGCCCTAAGATTGATTCTTCATGATTACGCTCGATATCGTTCCAGAGCTCGGTACGCGCCTGCTCCTCTGAGAGGTGCGCAATCTTCGCAAGCGCTTTCGCACGCTCTCCGGCAAACGCCTCGGCCTCCTTCTTCGCGCGCTCCGCTTCCTGCTCTCGCGCGCGGACAGAATTCTCCTTTTCGTCGATGTCGCTCTGGCGGGCGTCTAGAAATTCTTCACGGGTCGCGAGGCGCTCCTCGCGTGCGATTATCTTCTCTTCCCGCTCTTCGACCGGCTCGAGGCGCTCGGTCTCAAGCACCGAGCTGCGAAACTGCGCATCGGCAACAATCTTCGCCGCTTGCTCCTTCGCGGCAAGCAATTTCTGCTTGATATCGAGCTCGACCGAGCCACGCTGGGCGAGCCCGATAAGCACGCGGAGCACGTAGCCGAGCGCCACCCCGCCAAGCCCCGAGAGCGCAAGAAGAATAAGGATAATCTTGAATGACATATCACCCCGACTCTAGCACAAAACACGGCGGGGCTATAGCCCCGCCGTGTTTTGTGCTTTTGCGTATTTAATTAAAAACCTTATCGACAATTCCGTACTTCTTGGCTTCGTCGGCAGTCATGAAGAAGTCGCGCTCCACGTCCTTCTCTATCTTCGCGAGCGGCTGGCCCGAGTTCTTTGCAAGAATCTTGTTGAGTGTCGCGCGGAGCTTCAATATCTGCTTCGCGGTAATCTCAATATCGGTTGCCTGGCCCTCGGCACCACCGTGTGGCTGGTGGATCATCACTTCTGCATTTGGAAGCGCGAAGCGCTTGCCCTTCTGCCCAGAGGAGAGGAGAATGGCCGCGCCAGAGGCCGCCATCCCGACGCACACGGTAGAAACGTTCGGCTTGATGTGATTCATGGTGTCCACCATCGCCAAGGTTGCCGTTACCGAGCCGCCAGGCGAATTGATATAGAGCGAGATGTCCTTCTTCGGGTCTTCAGCTTCGAGGAAGAGAAGCTGGGCAATGACGAGATTCGCCACATCATCATCAATCGGACCACCAAGGAAGACGATGCGCTCCTTCAGAAGACGTGAGTAGATGTCGTAGGCGCGCTCGCCGAACTGACTCTTCTCGATAACCATTGGGACGAGCATAGAAGCGCGGGGTGAAGTGTATTTCATAGGATAAAAT
>CAYGEV010000040.1:0-5484 GCA_964349035.1 uncultured Candidatus Saccharibacteria bacterium | reverse complement strand
CTCAAATTCCATATACGGGAATTGAGTTAGGGCCTCTTGCAACCGTCTTGTACTGGCTTGCTGTTATGCTGTGGGCAGCAGCGGTGGCGTATCTGATTATCTTTAAAGCGATTCCTGTGACTAGGCGATATGTGCTTGCTATGCGCGCTAACATTACAGAGAGTATTGAATACGCTCTTACCAAGATAGAGCGCCCTACGCTTGCCACAGCTCCACAAGCGCATGTTCAAACACCATCAGCTCCAGCTCCCATTCGCAACGAACACATTGTTGTTCAAGACGATTATGCAGAGGTAGAGGCACCGGTCCCTCCAACCACCTACTCAACATTCGATGGATTCAAGTCGTATAGTAAAAACGGCGTGCTCTCTATCGAAGACATCGTGAAGGGTCTTTCGCGTACGCACGCAGAGGCGTATGAGAAACAACGAGAACAAGGAATACCTCATGAGACAAATACCGAACCCGTGTACGATCTTGTAGAACCGATTGAGGACACCAGAAAGACAGAGACTGTTCTCGGCGAGACGTTTTCAGCGCACGCTTTTGTAACGGCGCTTGTCGCTGGAGATCGCACCGGAGTGTTTTCGGGGTTGCGCGAATACTCGCAAAAGACAGGTGCGCCACACAAGCTTTTGGAACAAGCAGTTTGTATGCTTGACGATGCCTTTCGTGGACGCGTCGAGGGTAGCCAATGCGATGAGCAGATTATGCGTCTCACTGCGCGTTTCGACACGCCAACTCTTGAGAAGCTCGTGTCAGCACTCACCACCTCAATCAATACGAGCTATACCGATAACGTTACCGCTACCAAGCTTGCCGTGACACGTGCTCTCGTAGCGCTTGGCGCATAACACACTAGACGCGATTTTTTATTTCTGAACTAACACGAATAATAAAATCCGCAAAAGAGGTAGGATCGAGTTTGCCGTGGTCGCGACTATCTACTGAGACAGTCTTGTCTGCAACTTCTTTGTCGCCGACCACAAGGAGGTAGGGAATTTTTTCATTTTTTGCATTACGGATTTTCTTGCCGAGCGATTCGTTTGCGTAGTCGGCGTCTGCGCGAATGCCCGCCTCCTTCAGACTCTCAAGTACCCCCGCGCCATACTCTGCGTGCTTCTCAGATACGGGGAGGACGCGCGCCTGGAGCGGCGAGAGCCAGAGAGGGAAGGCGCCCGCGCGCTTCTCAATGAGGAATGCCATCGTGCGTTCAATAGAGCCGATAGACGAGCGATGTACGACAAAAGCTCGGTGGGGCTGACCGTCTTCGCCGGTGTAGGTGAGGTCGAATCGTTCTGGCATACAGAAGTCATACTGTACGGTAAACGCCGTATCTTCTTTTCCGTTTACGTTCTTCATTTGGATATCAATCTTTGGGCCATAGAAAGCCGCCTCGTCTTTTGCTTCTACAAAAGCAACGCCACGCGCTTGCATCGCGCTACGCATGAGCGTTTCTGCTTTTTCCCACCCCGCGTCGTTGTTATAATATTTTTCTGTATTTGCACGGTCGCCGAGCGAGAGGCGGTAATGGTAGTCTTCGCCCATCGTCAATCCAAGCACGCCGTTTGCGTATTCAATAAGGTCGAGCGCCTTGCCGATCTCCTCAACCGCTTGCTCTTCAGAAGCACAAATGATATGTGCGTCGGAAAGACAAAATGAGCGCACGCGCTGAAGCCCCATAAGTTCCCCTGATTGCTCAAAGCGATAGAGTTTTGCTATTTCCGCATAACGAATAGGGAGCTCGCGGTAGGAATGGGGGCGAGAGAGGTAGAGCTCGAAGTGGTGCGGACAGGTCATCGGCCGGAGCATAAACTCCTGTTCCTCGTCCTTTATCGGCGCGTACATTGAATCTTTGTAGTGGGGGTAGTGCCCTGACTTTTCATAGAGTTCTATTTTCGCCATATCGGGAGTAGAAACGTGGCTGTAACCACGCTTGATTTCCTCATCTATAATGAAGCGTTCAAGCTCTCTCTTTATAACGGCGCCCTTAGGGGTAAAAAGAGGGAGGCCCTTACCAACCGTCTCAGAAAAGACAAAAAGATCGAGCTCCTTGCCAAGTTTTTTATGATCGTTTCCTTTCTGTAAGTCTGGTTCCATAATACGCACAGAATACCACACCCTAGAGGACTTTCAGATCTTCTACGGCGAGAGTCGCCTCACCGTTTCGTATAGAGATTTTACCCTTAACGAGTAAGCACACACCAGGAACAATCGCTTGAGCGTGCTCTTTTAAAAGTTTTGGGAATATGACTGACTCAATAGATTCGGTGGTGTCTTGGAGAGTGACAAACAACATCTTCTCTCCGCTTTTGGTCAAGAAGGTGCGCACTGCTGAGACGAGAACAGGCAAGATGACCAACATTCCAGCAGCCGGCTCCTCTTTAATTTTTGCAATTGAGAGCGAGGCCTTTTTCTTGAGCGCTTCATGTGCGTCGAGAGGATGCCCGCTCACATAAATACCGAGCAACTCCTTTTCCCAAAGCAATTTTTCAGAAAGAGAGAGAGGTTTCCCTTGAACAAGCGTTACCTCGGGTGGTGTCGTGAGAGCTCCAAAGAGCGAATCTTGAGGTGCGCGTGCTGTTGTTTCTTTGTGGAATGCGAGGAGATTGTCGATAGAGTTGAGGAGCGAGGAGCGAGGGTTCTCTACCGACACAAGCGAATCGAGAGCGCCACACTGTATAAGCGACTCAAGAGATTTTTTATTTAGATTCTTTGAGCCCACCCGCGAGAGGAAATCTGAGAGTGAAGCAAACGACCCACGCGCCTTCCGTTCGGCGATTATCGCCTCCGAGATACCATCGCCAAAGTTTTTAATCGACGTGAGTCCGAAGCGGATTGCGTTTGGAAGAGTTCGCGAAATATCCTGCGGAGGAGCGGCGTATTTTTCTGTTGAAAAATCTCCTCTTCTCGCCTCGTCAGGCTGCGAAACTCCTTCCTCGGATACATTCGTGAACTCTTTTGCAAAGATGGTAGTAAAATCTGATCCGCTTTCGTTTACATCGGGTGGAAGGACAGGCACTCCCATACGCTTCGCCTCGGCCACATAGATAGAAATGGTGTCGGTGTCACCTGCATCTGCGGTGAGGAGTGCGGCGAGGTACTCTACTGGATAGTTCGCTTTCATATACGCCGTTTGGTACGCCACTTTGCCGTAGCTTGCCGCATGGGCTTTGTTGAAGCCATAGGCTGCAAATGGTTCGATGAGTTTCCAGAGTTTCTCACCCTTTTCTTTTGGGAGTTTGCCATATTCAGTAAACCCATTAAGGAGCTTTTCTTTTTCCGCTCGCATTACGGCAGGAATTTTTTTACCCATTGCCTTACGAAGTGCGTCTGCCTCAAGCCACGAGTACCCAGCAAGAGTAATAGCAGTCAAAAGAACATCGTCTTGGTACACAAGAAGTCCATACGAGGCATCAAGGTACCCTTTCATACGTGTATCAACGTAGGCAATACGTTTTGGATTATGTTTTCGTTCGATATATTGTGGAATGGTCTCCATTGGCCCAGGTCGATAGAGCGCAACCATCGCGTTGATGTCGTGAATGGTGGTCGGCTTAAGCTCTTTAAGCCAGCGTGTCATACCGGATCCGTTTAGCTGGAAGGTTCCCTCGGTTTCTCCGCGCGCAAGCATCTCAAAAGTTTTTGTATCGTTGATAGGTATATTCTCTATATCAATCACGATTCCACGTGTCTCCTTTACTCGCCTCACCGAGTCAGCAAGGATTGCAAGGTTTTTAATACCTAGAAAGTCAAATTTAAGCAGACCAACTCCACCGTACTCGTCGGTAATCGAGTACATATCGTACTGGGTAATCATTTTCCCAGTACCTTTTGGGTCGGGCTGTATAGGAGTCCACTCGACGAGTGGCGTTGGAGCGACTACGACTCCCGCGGCGTGTACACCGACATGACGCACGCATCCTTCAATACGTTTTGCAAGATCAATAATCTCGTGAGTGTCTTCGTCTTCGTCGTAAAGCGCTTTGAGTTCTGGCTCTAGCTCAAATGCGCGATCTATAGTCATAGGGAACCCTTGTGATCCTATAGGGATTAGCTTAGCTATACGATCTCCAGTGTTATAGGAGTGTCCAAGTGCGCGTGCGACATCGCGCACTGCCGCACGCGCCATCATGGTGCCGAACGTACCGATCTGTGCAACATGTGCCTCTCCGTACTTTTGTTTTGTATACGCAATCATATCGTCGCGTCTATTGTCAGCAATATCCATATCAATATCTGGCGCCTTAGGTCGTTGCGGATTCAAGAAGCGCTCAAATGGAAGTTTGTAAAAAAGAGGATCGACATTTGTGATGCCAACGAGATATGCGACCAAGCTTCCAGCGGCAGAACCACGTGTGGTAGTGAGAATACCAGCACTCTTCGCGTAGGAGAGTAGGTCAGCAACAATGAGATAATACACAGCAAAACCTTTGCCAATAATAATCCCGAGTTCATACTCGATTCGGTCAGTAACCTCTTTTGTTTCCTCAAGTCCGCGTGTCTTTATACCTGCAAATGCCTTTGCTCTAAGTTCCTCATCATGGTTTTTAAAACCATGAGATACAGGGACAGTAGGGAAGGTCCATTTGCCAAGATTAAATGATAGGTTGCATCGGTCGGCGATAGCGCGACAATTATTGAGCGCCTCTGGTACGCTGGCAAAAAACTTTTCTGCAGTTTTCTCGTTTATAAAAGAGAAATCCTCGTCCTCATTGTATCCTTGTCCACCCTGTTGGATTCGCCTCATGGTTTCCGTCGCCGCGCGGTCGTCAGGGTTGAGATAATACACGTCGTG
The DNA here is from genome assembly GCA_964349035.1 of uncultured Candidatus Saccharibacteria bacterium. Taxonomy (GTDB): domain Bacteria; phylum Patescibacteriota; class Minisyncoccia; order Phycocordibacterales; family Phycocordibacteraceae; genus C7867-001. The sequence goes on along the minus strand of CAYGEV010000040.1, from coordinate 686 downwards.
TTGCCCGACAAGAGGAGTACCACTTTGACGGGCAAGCTCGATAATCTCTTTCATTCTACCTTCGTGCCCGGCGACCTTAGGGTGGTGGGTGATTTCAAGAAAGAGATTCTGTTTTCCAAATATATCTTTAAACTCAGCAATGCTTGCAGATGCTCCATTTTTATCTCCTGCCTTTAGTAGCTGAGCAATATCGCCGGCAAATGACGGAATAATGGCGATAATACCGTTCGCGTGTTTGCGCAATAATTCTTTATCAATACGAGGTCGATCAAAGAATCCTTCCATCCACGATGCAGTAACAAGAACTAGGAGATTTTTATATCCTTCATTATTTTCTGCAAGAAGAACAATGCGTGAGCGCTTCGCGTCTAGAGTTGAGTCTTTGTCAAAGCGTGAGCGAGGGGCGAGGTAGGCGTCGACGCCGAGAATCGGCTTGATACCGGCGGCGGTCGCTGCTTTGTAGAACTCAATCGCACCGTGCATGTTGCCAGAGTCGGTAAGCGCGAGCGCATCCATCCCCTCTGCCTTGGCTTTGTCGACGAGCTCGTCCACCTTGGGGAGCGCCTGCAAAAAGGAGTAGTGGCTGTGCGTGTGTAAGTGGATGAATCGTCCCGCCATAGCTTCTAGTATACTTTCTCTATGCGATTTCTGCTTGGGGTAGATGAGGCGGGGCGGGGCCCCTTGGC